>JAUQQB010000345.1 GCA_030550075.1 Chloroflexota bacterium
GTGCTGCTCATCGGCCTGGGGTGTCCGGTGAAAGTGCGTCCGGGTCGTCCATCCGGGAACCGGCTCGGACGGTCCCTCCCCTGGTTCGTTCGCATTGTCTCCTCTGCCGGGCTGCGGGCATGGGCGGAGCGGATCGGTTGTGATCCCCGCTCCCGTTTCCGGGTTTGCCTGGAGCGGATCCCGGATTCGGCCCGTGAATCCGACTATCCGCTTCCGGAGCCCGCTTACTGGCTCAGCCCGGTTCTGGAAGCGACCGCCCTTCCACAGCGGGATCGACGAGGGCGAGAAACCGGCCAGAAGATCCGAAGCCCGCGCCCGGCGCTGCGACGTGCCTTGCTGCGCTACGTCCGAGGAGAGCGTCGGCTTACCCTTACGACTTATGAGGAGCTGGCAGAGCGATCTCCCGAATTCGCCCGACATATCCTTCCGGTGGGCAATCGCTGGTTTGTTCACGTTCAATCTGTTGAGCCCGCCGGTGAGGCGCTGACGCTGGATCTGGAGGTGTCGGACAATCACACCTATTTGGCCAATGGCATGGTGACCCACAACAGCCGCCGCGGCGCCAACATGGCCGTGCTGCGGGTGGACCACCCGGACATCGAGGAGTTCATCACCTGCAAGACGGATGAGAACGCGATCACCAACTTCAACATCTCGGTGGGGATCACCGACGCTTTCATGCGGGCCGTGGAGAACGATGAGGAGTGGGAGCTACGCTTCCCCGATGTGCTACATCCCGCCTACCGGGAGTTCCGCGGCACCCTGGAAGACGCTGAGCGGGCCGGCATCCCCATCAAGGTCTACAAGCGGGTGCGGGCGCGGGACCTCTTCCGCAAGATCGCCACTCAGGCCCACCACAACGGCGAGCCGGGCGTCCTCTTCCTGGACACGGCCAACCGCTCGAACCCGGTGCCCCATCTCTATTCTTTAGAGGCAACTAACCCATGTGGCGAACAGTGGCTGGGGCCTTATGAGAACTGCTGCCTGGGGTCGGTGAACCTGGCGCGTCATGTGAAATACACCAACGGCCGGGCAGAGGTGGATTGGGAGAAGTTGCAGGAGACGGTGGAGTGGGCCACCCGCTTCCTGGACGACGTGGTGCAGGCCAATCGGTATGTGCCCGCCGTGCCACAGCTCAAAGAAGCTGCCCTCCGGACCCGGCGCATCGGCCTGGGCTTCATGGGGCTGGCGGATCTGATGTATCACCTGCGGATCCGGTATGGTTCGGAGGAAGGCCAGGAGTTCGCCGCCCAGATCGCGGAGTTCATCCGCTACCACGCCATGCGCACCAGCATCGAGCTGGCCAAAGAGCGCGGGCCCTTCCCGGCGATCAGGGGAAGCATCTACGACCCGGAGAACCTGAAGTGGGAGCCGCCGAAGCCGTTGAAGCCCTACACCCGCGACTGGGGCCGTCCGCCCCTGGACTGGAACGCCATCGTGGAGGGGATCCGGCGCTACGGCATCCGCAACGCCGCGCAGACTACTGTCGCTCCTACCGGTACCATCTCCACCGTCGCCGGCTGTGAGGGCTACGGCTGCGAGCCGGTCTTCGCCCTGGCTTACATTCGGTATGTCCATGAGGCAGAAGGGCGCCTGGAGCTGCGTTACGTCAGCCCCCTCTTCATGCGCGCCCTCAAAGAGGCCGGCCTGGACGAAAAGGCCCGCGCCCGGATCATCGAAGAGGTCCTGCGCAAGGGAACATGCCAGCACATCCGGGAGCTGCCCGACTGGATCCGCCATACCTTCGTGGTCGCCCAGGACCTGACCCCTGAAGAACATGTCTGGATGCAGGCCAGCATCCAGGCTTTTATTGATAACAGCATCAGCAAGTGCGTGACGGGGGATACGCTCGTTCTGACCGAAAACGGCCTGGTTCCGATCGCCAGCCTGTCCCCCATGCGCCTGCCGGACCAGTTCGAGCCGATCCAAGTGCGGGTTGTTTCGCCTCATGGAGTGGAGCCAGCGAACCTCTTTTACTACGGCGGCAAGCGGGAGACGCGACGGGTCTACCTCCGCTACGGTTTTGAGATCGAAGGAACGCCCAATCATCCGATTCAGGTGCTGGGCGATGACGGGCGGATCCGCTTCGTGCCGCTGGAGGCCCTGAAGCCGGGAGATCGGGTGGTCCTTTACATGAATCAGCAACGGTTTGGGCCGCCCGGGCAGCCGTTGCCCTCCTACACCGGATCATGGCGGACATCCTCCGGGCGCATCCGCTTCCCGGAGCGGATGTCGGAGGATCTGGCTTATCTGCTGGGCTGCATTACCTCAGCGGGGAGCATCACGGTCAATGGTGTAGCCATCTGCCATCACGACCGGAAGTTGCTTCAGCGCCTGGAGGGAATCTTCTACGAGCGGTTTGGCCTGCGCGGGCATATCGTGCCGGATCGCCGCCGGAAGCAGCTTTACAACCTGCAGGTCAACTCCAGGCCGCTTCGGGACTGGTTGATCCACGCTCTGGGGATGCGCCCTGGCGCGCGGAACAAGGTGATCCCGGAATCCATTCTGCGGGCCAGCCGGGAGGAGATCATCGCTTTTCTCCAGGGACTGTTCCTGGATGCTTTCGTGACCGGGGATGGACACATGTTCGGCATCACCCTGGCCAGCCGGACGCTGATCCGTCAGCTGCAGATTCTTCTTTTAAATATGGGAATCTTCTCCCGTGTAACCCGCAGCGGGGCGCATGCATGGGCGCTCACCGTGAGCGGGGAAGCCCTGGACCGTCTGGCTTCTATTGCCCGATTCGATGAGCCATGGAAGACGCGGCGGATAAGGGCTCGCCATAACGGCCGTGACCACCGTCTCTTCAATGATGCGCTCCTTTTGCCGGAACCTGTCACGCAGGCGCTGCGAGCGATGCAGCAGGCTTCCACGCGATCCCTGCTCAGCCTGTATGGGGAGCCGGGGCCGGAATATCAGCGGGCCCGTGTGAATCTGCGGATGGGTCATCGGATGGAGCGCTCCATGGCTTATCGCCTGTATCGTCATTCCGACGATGTTGAACATCCGTATGCTCGCGCTTTCTTCAACAGCGATCGCCCGGAAATGCTCTACGTTCCGGTAGAGCGCATCGAGAGCGGATTTGCCGAGGTATTTGATCTTCACGTTCCTGGCAGCCATTCCTTCATTGCAAATGGGATAGGGAACCACAACACCATCAATTTCCCCGAAACGGCAACCGTGGAGGATGTTGAAAGGGCTTACATGCTGGCCTGGAAGCTGGGATGCAAGGGCCTGACCGTTTACGTGGCGGGGTCCCGCCAGAAGGAGGTGCTGGAGACCCTGGAGACGAAGGAGAAGAAGGAAAAGAAGGAGGCGATGGCGATGGTGCCGGCGCAGCCGACGTTGCCGCAGCCGGTGGGCCCAACGGTGCGCCCCCGGCCGCAGAAGCTGACCGGGGTCACCTACCGGATCGCCACGCCGGTGGGGACGGCCTTCATCACCCTGAATGAGAACGGGGAGGGCCAGCCCTTCGAGGTGTTCCTGAACGTGGGGAAGGCGGGGTCGGACATCGCGGCGGTGGCCGAGGCCATCGGGCGGTTGATCTCGTTGCTCCTGCGCCTGCCCTCGCCGGTGCCGCCGGTTGAGCGGCTGCGCCAGGTGATGGATCAGCTCCACGGCATCGGTGGGGGGCGGGCCCTGGGCTTCGGGCCGGAGCGGGTGCGGAGCCTCCCCGACGGCATCGCCCGGGTGCTGGCGGAATATCTGGCGGAACGGGGGATGGAGGCCATTCCGGCCCCGTCCGCTGCGGTGCAGCCGGCCCTCCCGCTGCCGGAGGCCCGCCCGGAGGGTGAGGAGGAAACCACCCGACTGGGCCCGGTGGGGGATCTGTGCCCCCAGTGTGGCGAAGCCACGCTTCTGGAGCAGGAAGGGTGCCGGACCTGCTATAACTGCGGCTATAGCGAGTGTTAAGGCTGAGGGGCGGGGCCATGCCCCGTCTTTCTCCAGCATCGTTCGTGTGGCGGGCC
>JAUQQB010000346.1 GCA_030550075.1 Chloroflexota bacterium
ACCGTCTGATGATCTGCCCCGAGATTTTCTACAACGACCGGCGCGCCCAGCTGCTGGAGGCGCTCCAGAGCATCCTCCCCGGTGGCCGGGCGTGGCGGATTTTCCTCTGCAACTCGGGAGCAGAGGCCGTGGAGGCGGCCATCAAGTTCGCCCGCTGGCGCACCGGGCGCGCGGAGATCATCGCCGCCCGTCGCGCCTTCCACGGGCGCACCATGGGGGCCCTCTCCGCCACCTGGAACCCAACCTACCGCCAGCCCTTCGAGCCGCTGGTCCCTGGTTTCCGTCATATCCCCTTCAACGACATCGCCGCGCTGGAGGTCGCCGTCGGCCCACAAACGGCGGCGGTGATCCTGGAGCCCGTTCAGGGGGAAGGAGGCGTGTGGCCGGCGGACCCGGCGTTCCTGCGGGCCGCGCGGGAGCAATGCGATCACCACGGTGCGTTGCTGATCTTTGATGAAGTGCAGACCGGATTCGGGCGCACCGGGCGATGGTTCGCCGCCGAACACTATGGGGTGCTCCCCGACCTGATCGCAATGGGGAAAGGGATGGCAGGCGGGTTCCCCATCGGCGCCACCGCCTTCCCGGCCGATTGGGGGCCACTCCCGGCCGGCGCCCACGGCTCCACCTTCGGCGGGAACCCGATGGCGTGTGTAGCGGCCCTGGCGGTGATCGAAACCCTCTATCGGGAACGCCTCATCGAGCGGGCGGCTCGCCTGGGTGCGCTGTTCCAGGAGCGCCTGCGTCGGATCCGCTCCCCACTGGTGCGGGAGATCCGGGGATTGGGCCTGATGGTCGGCGTCGCCCTGCGCGCGCGCGCCACCCCGATCCTGCGGCGATTGATGGCGGAAGGCGTCCTCGCATTGCCGGCCGGCCCGGACGTGATCCGGTTCCTGCCCCCCTTGATCGTCGAACTCGAAGATCTGGAACGCATTGCTGTCGCCCTGGAGTGGGCGCTTCAGGAAGCCCCCGCGCCGATTCCTTCCACGGCGGAGGGAGGGGAAGGATGAGCCGGATGGAAGACCCCGAAGCGATGGATCTGCTGGAGACGCTGGTTTGCATTCCCAGTCCCTCAGGAGCGGAACGGGAAGCGGCCGTGTTTCTCACTGGCTGGATGGCCGCTCGTGGGTTTGAGGCATACATGGATGAGACCGGCAATGCCGTCGGATGGATTGGGGAAGGCCCTCGGACCTTCCTGCTCCTGGGGCACCTGGACACCGTCCCAGGGGAAATTCCCGTGCGAGTAGAGAACGGTCGGCTCTATGGCCGGGGAGCCGTGGATGCGAAGGGTCCGCTGGCCATGGCCGTCGTCGCCGCCGCTCGGGTTGGAGCTCGCCCCGGATGGCGATGGGTGGTGGTCGGAGCGGTGGAGGAAGAATCCGCCACCTCTCGGGGAGCCTATCATCTCGTGCACACATGGCCGCGGCCGGATATGGTCCTCATCCTGGAGCCCAGCGGGGCGGATGCCATCGCCCTGGGCTATAAAGGCCGGCTGCTCCTGCACGTCCGCCTGGAGGCACCCGGCCGCCATACCGCTGTCCCTGAACCCAACCCGGCCGAGCGGCTGGTGGAGCTATGGATCGCGCTCCGGGAGCGCGCCCGGTCCGCCTCCGAGGGAAGTCGCCTCTTTGAGCAGGTTACCCCCTCCCTCCGCCGGCTGGCAGCGGATGGAGATGGCCTTCGGGAGTGGGCGGAGATGACCGTGGGGTTCCGGCTTCCCGAGGCCTGGCCGCCGGAACGATGGCGGGAGGCTATCCGGCCGATCCTGGAAACGATGGGAGCAGCCTGGCGAACGGAGGGGGAAGAGCCCGCATGGCATGCGCCTGCGGACACCCCTCTGGTGCGGGCGTTGCTCGCTGGGATCCGGGGGGAAGGACTCCGACCTCGGTTCCTGTTGAAGTCCGGCACCTCGGATATGAACGTCGTTGGGCCTGCCTGGCATTGCCCGATCGCCGCTTATGGGCCCGGCGATTCCCGTCTGGATCACACGCCAGAGGAACACATCGACCTGGCGGAGTATCAAACCGGCATCCGGGTCCTTGCTCGCGCTTTAGAGGAAATCGCTGAGATACGAGTGCGACAAGAACCTGCATTTTGAGGAAAGGAGGAGGGCCATGCCGCTGGACCACTTTTACATCATCGAATCGACACTGCGCGAAGGGGAGCAATTTGTCGGCGCTTACTTCTCCACAGAAGACAAGATCCGCATTGCCCACGCCCTGGATGAGTTCGGGGTGGAATACCTCGAGCTCACCAATCCATCTGCCTCGCCGAAGAGCTTTGAGGACTGCCGGACGATCGCCCGGCTCGGGCTGCGCTGCAAGGTGCTCACCCATATTCGTTGCCATTTGGAGGATGCCAAATGGGCGCTGGAGACCGAAGTGGATGGCATTGACGTAGTCATCGGCGTCTCCTCCTATCTTCGGGCCTTCAGTCACGGTATGGACGTGGAGGGGATCATCGACCGGGCCGCGGAGGTGCTGACCTTCATTCGGGAACAGGCTCCTTCTATTGAGCTGCGTTTCTCCACAGAAGACACCTTCCGCAGCGATCCGGCGGATCTTCTCCGTGTGTATCTGGCGGTGGACCAGCTGGGGGTGGTGAACCGGCTGGGGATCGCGGACACGGTGGGCATCGCGACGCCCAGCCAGGTGACCTGGCTGGTGGGCACCCTGCGACGGCTGACGCGGGCGGACATTGAGTTTCATGGCCACAATGACACAGGCTGCGCCATCGCCAACGCCTTCGCTGCCCTCGAAGCCGGCGCCACCCATATCGACACCACCGTCCTGGGCATTGGGGAGCGCAATGGCATCACCCCCCTGGGAGGCTTCATTGCGCGGATGTATACCCTTAACCGGGATCTGGTGCGGCGCAAGTATAACCTGAGAAAGCTGCGCGAGGTCGAGCGAATGGTGGCGGAGATGGTGGGGGTGGAGATCCCATTTAACAACTACATCACGGGGATGACAGCCTTCACCCACAAGGCGGGCATCCATGCCAAGGCCATCCTGAACAACCCAGAGACGTATGAAGCCCTGGACCCTCAGGACTTCGGGATGACTCGCTATATCTCAATCGCCCATCGGCTGACCGGATGGAACGCGGTGAAGGCCCGAGCGGAACAGCTGGGGCTGCACCTGAGCGACGAACAGATCCGCGCCGTCACGGCCCACATCAAGGCCCTGGCCGACGAGAAGCGGATCACGCTGGAGGACGTGGATGAAATGTTACGGCGCTGGGCAGATGGACAGGAGGTCACCCGGCCCGCCGTCCAGGAGCGTTAACGCCTTTCCCTGATCCGAAGCGTGGAGAGGAGAGCTATGGCCCCCCAGACCTTTGCCCAGAAGGCCATCGCCCGGGCAGCCGGCCGCGCCGAGGTGACCGTCGGGGAGATCGTGGACGTGCGGCCGGACATCATCCTGAGCCACGACAACACGGCGGCCATCGCCCAGAGGTTCTACCGGCTGGGGCTGAAGCGGGTGAAGGACCCCAGTCGCCTGGCCATCACCCTCGACCACGCGGTCCCGCCGCCGACGCCACGCCACGCCCAGAACCACGCGGAGATCCGACGTTTCGTCGCCGAGCAGGGCATTCGCAACTTCTTCGAGGCGGGGCGAGGCATCTGCCATCAGGTGCTCAGCGAGGAGGCTATCGTGCTGCCCGGCCAGATGATCCTTGGTGCGGACAGCCACACCACGCATTTCGGCTGGATGGGAGCCTTCGGGGCCGGCGTGGGGCGCAGCGAGGTGCTCACCCTGTGGGCCACCGGTGAGATCTGGCTCCGGGTGCCGGAAAGCATTCGGATCACCCTGGAGGGTCGCCTGCCCTTCGGCGTGACCGCCAAGGATCTCTGCTTACGGATCTTCTGCGATCTGGGGGCAGATGGAGGCTTATATCGCTCTGTGGAGTTTGCAGGCAGTGGCGTTCACGCTCTCTCCATCGAGAGCCGTATGGTGATCG
>JAUQQB010000007.1 GCA_030550075.1 Chloroflexota bacterium
CTTCGGCGCCCGACCCAGCCCCAAAAACCCGAATCAAAAGGCCAACTGCGTAACTCCTATAGGGATAGGCTCTTTCGCTCCTTCTCTCTTCTCTATAGCCTTTTGGGGCTATAGAGAAGAGAGAGGAATCGGGCGATCTCTTCCCTTCCCATCCCGTTATCCCGCGTTACGGCGTCGCCTAGATCGAGGGTGCCGATTCTGAATGATGGCCAGGATCTCCTCGTCTTCTTTTTCCTGCTGAGCAATGAAAGTCATGATGAAGGCGCTGCGACGTTGACGGAGCGCCATCGGAGCCACTGTTTGCAGATCCTTGAGAGTGACGACTTCCCGGCCATCCGCAGCGGCATACGCCCGCGCGGCTTCCAGTAAGGCCACCTCCGCCCGGCTGGACTCGATGCCTAGCTGATGGATCCAACGAACTGCCTGCTGCTCCAGCTCCGGCGGAATCGTCACCCCGGGCAGTCGCTGGCGGGCCTCCGCGATCTCCGCAGCCGCCGCCGCGGTCTCGTACGCCCACTGAGCCACCAGCGCATAGGGATTGCTTCGGAAGAGCCGGACCCGACGGTAAACCTCCAGCCGGTCCTGGGGATCGTTTAGGCCGCGCACAACCACCCGCAACCCGAAGCGATCGTGAATCTGGGGCCGCAACGCGCCTTCTTCAGGGTTCATGGAAGCGATCAGGATCAGGCGGGCGCGATAGCTCGCCACCAGCGGCCCCCGCCGCACGGTATACCGGCCCAGCGCCGCTGCGTCCAGGATCGCGTTTGCAATCTCCGGGTCCAGGAGATTCACTTCATCTACATAGAGCACATTTTGATCCGCCTGAGCCAGAAGCCCATATCGGATTCTGACCTTCCCTTCTAAAGCAGCCTGCTCGTCAAATCCTCCGATGACATCCTCCAGGCGTGCGTTCAAAGGGAGCTCGATCAGACGCATACGATCCGGAGCAGTGATCGGTTCCCCCTGACCCAGTTTGCGGGCGCAATCCTTACAAATCACATGGAAGCCTAGCGTGTAAGCAGCCTCCGGCTCGCAACCGTAAGGACAGAGCGAACGCTCCACTGGTGGAAGCAGATCCAGCAGGCCTCGAACCGCCGTCGTCTTGCCGGTTCCCCGCGCGCCCATCAGCAACACGCCCCCAATCGCCGGGTTGATCAGGGCCAGGACCAGCGCGAGCTTCATTTCAGTCTGACCCACGATGGCCAGGAACGGAAAGCGAACCACTTCCTCTGCTGGCCGGTCAACTGGAGGGCGCGCGCGGAGAACCCGGGCTGCGGGGCTCTGTTCTTCCAGCAGCTGGAGCAACATTGAGGTCCGCCGGGGTGCCTTCGGCGGGGCCTCCGCACTCAACGCCGCGCGCTCAGGATCCTCTCCCATAAGTCCCGATCCTGTAACCGGAAAGGTCGATACAGCGTCACTCGATCCAGCAAACCCTCATAGGTCGCCTGCAGGCGCTCCCATATGGCTTCCGGCGGGGCAATAATCGCGAAGGCCTCCAGGATTTCATCCGAGACCTGACGGGGCATTTCCTCCCAGCGCCCCCGGGCGGCGAGGGCGGAAAGCTCTTCCCCGATCCCCTCCCACCCATGCACCAACCACACCCGACGGTAAGAGGGCGTGGAGCCATAGAAAGCGACCTGGGCGCGGACGAATTCCCGCATCTCCTGCATCTCCGCCTCATCGCGGCCGGTGATGATAAACACGCTGCCAACAATCGTGAGCTCCTTTCGGCTCCGGCCCGCCTTGCGCGTCCCGGCTTCAATAGCTGGCAGCAGGACCTCACGCAGATAGCGGGGGGTGTGGAAGGGATGGACGAAGAACCCATCTCCGACCTCCCCGGCCAGACGGGCGAGCGGTGGGTTCACCCCGGCGATCACAATCGGGATCCGGGGATCCGGGATCGGCCCGGGATCGAAGAAGGGCGACATCAGGGTCAGCTTGAAGAACCACCCCCGGTAGTTCAGGCGGTTCCCCAGCTGCCAGCATGCCCAGACTGCGCGGATGGCCTCCACCGTTTCCCGAAGTTTCGGAACCGGAGACTCCCATGGCATCCCGAAGCGGCGTTCGATATGCGCCTTCACTTGAGTGCCCAGGCCAAGGATCACCCGGCCCGGAGCGGCCGCGGCCAAATCCCACACGGTGTAAGCGATGGCAGTCGGACTACGGGCGAAGGCAATGGCCACGCCGGTCCCCATGGTGATCTGCCGGGTGTGCTCGGCTGCCAGGGCAAGGGGAAGAAATGGGTCGTGACGGGTTTCATGGGTCCAGATCCCATCGAAGCCCAGTGCCTCCGCCTCGCGGGCCAACGCGGGGACCTCTAAGAGTCGATCAAAATACAGGTTGGCGTCCAGGCGCATTGTAGGCCTCCATGAAGGGCCTTGCGTCTCCCATTTTATAATGGAAACGCGACTTTCCGAGGATAGGCGTTACGCCCTCGCGAGTCGACGAAAATTCAGCGCATCCTCCTCGAGCCTTCGGCCGAAGGTCGGCCTTCGCCGATCCTAAGGGTGTCCGTGCAGACGGACGCCTGGCGCAGAGCGCTCAGGGAGGCCGATCTCGATAGGCGCGAAGACGCCGACCGAAGAAGAGAGTAAGCTCTTCCCTATAACAGGATTCAGAGATGCGTGCTTATCTTCCCTGGTATCTGGTGATCGGTTATATCGGGGCGGCATGGGCTGCTGCCCTGGGGGTGGTCCTCCTGCACTGGGGCCATGTATGCGCTTCCCGCTCACTTCGGATCGGCGGGGCATTGCTCCTGCTCGGGGGCGGGATCGGGTTCTTCGCCGGAGTGCCCGAGATCTGGACGCCAGGGCCGGCCGGCACGGAACTCAGTGTGATGAGCGGGCTCGCTATTCTGGGGGCCTGGGCAGTCTTCCGGGCGTGGCAGACGTTAGGTCCTTCCCTTCTCCACGGAACGAGAGCTAGCCTCCGGACAGCCCCCCATCCCTTTCCCCCATCCAGGGGGATGGACCCGGTTCGTGCCCCCGCAACCTGCGCTTCCCTGGAGACACATAAGACAGAAAGGCGGATGGGATTTCGCTGGATTGGCTGGGGCATCACCATCGTCGCGATCCTTGCCATCTGGCGCTGGGAAATCCCGTTGTTTTTCGCCATGAACCGGTATGCCGGGCGGACGCCCGGGATCGATGGGCTGGCACGTTTGCTGATCAACGACTATGCCGTGCCCACAGCGCTGGCAATGCTGGCATGGGCGATGTGGCTGACCGGAGATCCAAAGCGCCAGGCAGCGGTCCTGCGGGCCATCTCAACGGTTCCCCTCAGCGGCCTGATTCTGGAGGCCTTAAGCGCCCTTTACTTCCGCCCCCGTCCTTTCACTGATCACGAGGTCAACCTGTTGTTTTACCATCCATCGGATTCTTCCTTTCCAAGCAACGCGGCCACGGTCGCATGGGCGATTGCCATCTCCTTGTGGACCGGCGATCCGGGGATAGGGCGAGTGGGGATGTTGCTCGCGGCAGGAATCAGCTGGGCTCGGGTTTACGGCGGAGTGCACTATCCGATGGATGTGGTAGCGGGAGCACTGCTGGGTACCGTGCTAAGCTTAGGGCTTGCCCGCCAGCGCTGCCTGCGCGAATGGAGCATGCGCATAGCGTACCAGGTTGGACGATATATGTCTATCCCTGGATGTAGAGAGTATTCGCCCTAACGTGCTCTATTGCAATTTCAGCGCTCCTTGCCCAGGATTCGGGATGTGCCCCTCCCTCCTACCCCTCGCTGCACGACACTTTTCGGGATGGCTTAGAGCGTGTCTGAAAATTTGCCCGAGGAAAAATGCCGTCCACGAATGCCATTTAGGGGTTCGTGGGGGATTCGTGAGTGGCCCCACCCGCCTGCGCTTAAGATGGTCAGACGAAGTCGAAGGCTTAAACGCTCTCTTAGACAGGCACTCCGCTTCGCTCCATGTCCGACTACCAACAGGAGCTTCTTTGTTCGTAGTAGGGCACGTCAGTGCCCGTTCTCTTTGCGAACGCTTAGACGGGCACTTCGCTTCGCCTCGTGCCCTACTACAAACAAAGGTCTTTCCTGCTCGTAGTAGGGCACGTCAGTGCCCGTTATTCTTGTGAACGCCTATAACGGGTACTCCGTTTCGCTTCGTACCCGACTACGAACGAGGGTCTTTCCGGTTCGTAGTAGGGCACGTAAGTGCCCGTTCTCTATTTTGCGCACGGTTATAACGAACACTCTGCTTCGTGCCTGACTACGAACAGGAGGGAGGGGTCAGCGGCCGATGACCCCAGAATCCCCTTCCTGTGGCTCTCTAAGCCAGCGAGCTTTATGAGGGCAGAAAGATCGTCACCCGTGTCCCTTTGCCCGGGGCACTGGCGATAGAGAGCTGCCCTCCCAGCATCTCCACCCATTGACGAATGGAAGCCAATCCGATGGTCTTGCGCCGCGGCGCGTTCGCCAGTGCCTCCTCCACATCGAAGCCTATCCCGTTGTCCTCCACCTCCAGGCGAACCCCCTGTGGCTGGAAGATCAAACGGACCGCGGCTTGGGAGGCCTGCGCGTGGAGACGCACGTTCGTGAGGAGCTCCTGCACGATACGGAAGAGGGCAGCCTCCTGGTAGGCGGCCAGCCGACGCTCTTCCCCGCTGATCTGCAGGTTGAGGGAGAACTTCACCTTGTCTTTTAAGGCCTCCACATAGCGCCTCACCGTGGGGACCAGCCCCAAATCATCCAGGCTCATCGGGCGGATATCGAACAGGAACTCCCGCATGCGCTGGAAGGTCTCGACGACTGCGCTTTTCAAAGCAGCGAGCTCCGCCTTCGCCCGTTCCGGATCCCGCTGGAAGAGCCGTTCGCAGATCTCCGCCTGCAACACCAGATTGGTCAACGCCTGGGCGGGCCCATCGTGGAGCTGGCGGACCAGCCGCTGGCGTTCCTGTTCCTGAGCCTCAAAGAGGCGGACGATCAGACCGGATTCCATGCCAGCGCGGGAGGTCAAAGCGTCTTCCTGCACTAAGGCCAGCATGGAGAGGATGCGATCCAGGGTCTCCAGATAACGCTGAAGATGGGACTCCAGGCCTTGAAATTTCTCCAGCTGCCCTCGCATCAGCCACAGCCGCTTCTGAACATCCATGGCGGATTGATAGGTCTCAATGATCTCGGTGGATGGGATGCTCTCCGGACGACTCTCCATTTGTTTGATTTGATTCGTCAGATGCAGGCTGCGCTGGGCCAGCCGCTCAACATCTGTAGAGGTCTGCCGGATCAGCGCCTGCAGTTCCGATAGTTGCCGCTGGACCGCCTCCTGCTCCTCACGGCAGTAATTCAACAGATCCTGCAGAGGCGTGTTCTGATCGGTCACGGCTTCTCCTCCGGGACAATAGGCTCTTCAGGCAGACGGACCCACCCGCGGCGGATCGCCAGGATGGCCGCCTGGGTCCGATCGCTCAAATCCAGTTTGCGCAGGATCGCTGTCATATGATTTTTAACGGTCTGCTGGCTGATCCCCAGCCGCTCTGCGATGGCCTTGTTGCTATATCCCAGGGCGACATACTGAAGGATCTCTCGCTCCCTGGGAGAAAGAACATGGTCCTCGATTTCCTCCGCCTCGCCCACGATCTGTTGCGCTTCGACCGCGTTCACAACCCGCGAGCCCATGATATAGCGCCCGGAGAGCACATGGCGGATATTCTGAAGGAGGAGATCCGGAGGCGTATCTTTGGAGCAGTAACCGTTCGCACCGATGCGGATGGCATGACGCATCTGCTCCTCGCTGTCATAAGCGGTCAGGACGAGGATGGTGCCCTCGAATCCATGAGCTCGTGCCTGTCGGATCACATCCAATCCATTGAGGCCCGGCAGATGGACATCCATCAACACGAGATGGGGATTCAGTCTCAGGATCATGTTCAAGGCGATCTGCCCATCCGATGCCTCACCGATCACCTGGAGGCCAGGCTCCAGGGCCAGCGTATCCCGCACGCCCTTGCGGAACAGCGGGTGATCGTCCACAATCAGCACCCGATACGCCATTGTCGCACCTCCTTTCTATTCACCCCACATAGCCGACTCCTCACTTTGTCCCATATGAACGAAGCACTCGGATGGTCAAGCTTATAAAAACGCTTTTCCCACCCCCATGGACCGGGCTCGGGATTTAAACAGGCTAGGCTTGGGGGATCTCTCCGGTGCGCCCCCCCCAGTTGTCCATTGCGTTCTAAATATTTTTAAAATGAAACTGCAGATTAGACAAATCAGAAATGCCATTGTGTAACTTTCTGGGATGGCTCTGATGAGAGAACTTTCTGGAGTGGAGCAAGCCCCTCCCCAAGGTCCAAAGAGTCTCGGGAAAGGGGAAGAACAAAGAAGTTGCATATGGGGTCGGAATTCTCGCCGAGGCGAGACACGATGGAGCTCCTGATTCAAACAAGCGCCATGCTGGCGATTCTCTTTGGAGGACCGGCCCTGGCCCTGTGGGCGCGGGCCCGCTGGAGGCGACCCGCGGCCTGGCTCGGAGTTGGTGCCCTGACGTTCACAGGGGCGCAGGCGCTGCGGTTGCCCTTGCTGGCCGGGCTGACCGAATTGTTTCGGCGCGGATGGCTTCCCCCACCGCCTGATCCGTTCGTGTTTAATGTGATGACCCTCAGCCTCTCCGCAGGCCTCTTTGAGGAGACTGCTCGCTGGCTGGGGATGCGCTGGGCTCACCGCCGCCAGACCCGTATGGGTGAGCGCCTGGAGGGCACGGATGTCCTGGTGCTGGGCTTGGCCCATGGAGGCACGGAAGCTTTCTGGTTAGGGCTGGTGGGGTGGATCCAGCTGCTCGCTATGCAATTGATGCGAGAAGGCGCGCTTCCGATCCCCCCGGGGGCAGAAGGCGCGGTCACAGCCTATTGGGCCACGCCCGCCTGGATCCCCTGGGTGGGGGTGCTGGAGCGAGGGATGGCTATCGTAATCCACACAGGCCTCTCCTTTCTAATCTGGCCAGCGATTTGCCGGAAGCAGCCGGTCTGGTGGGGAGCGGCTGTGTTGCTTCACGCGCTGGTAAATGGAACCGCCGGCTATGCCATCGCTCGCTGGGGAATGTGGGCGGCGGAGGGGATTGTAGCGCTCTGGACGCTTGCAATCGGCTGGGGAATCCGACGGGCATGGGCGGCTACGAGTGCTTTGTCGCATGAGCCCACCCCATAACACATTTTCGCCAACCCATTCAAAGAGCTTCCTGAAAGCCCTTCAGCTCCTATAGAGAGCGCATTCAAACCCCTCCCCATGGCCTAAGGGGACGACGGGGGTTAGGGGTCTGGGGGGCGCGCCGAAAGCGCGCTCTCAGACCCCTAACTTCCTTGCCTCTCCCCACGGCTCGGAGGACCGTGGGGAGAGGCAAAAGAGCGGATCATTTACGCTATGAACACTCCCATGAGATTTGGGGAGCGCCGGGGTGGTGATGAAGACCCCAGCGCTTAGGCGGAGGCCTGAACAAGCATAGCCGGAACGGCCAGTTTCACCCTGCGAGTCGCCAGGTAGGCGTTCGCCACCAGCTCCATCAAGCCGCTCACCCGGACCCTCAGACCATAATAGTCGTTCAGATCCCCTAATTGCAGACGGCAATTGTCACATGAAGCCACCACCATGCGGGCTCCCGTTTGGCGAATCTGCTCCACCTTACGACGTCCGGCCCGCATACGCTTCTCATACCATTCCGGAACCGCCACCAGACCCGCCCCGCCACCACAACAGAAGTTCTCCGTCCGGTTTGGAGCCATTTCCCGGAAATCCTGGGCGACCGCGCGCAGGATAATCCGGGGCTCCTCCAGCAGGCCGCCGTTCCGTCCCAGGTTACAGGAATCGTGATAGGTCACGGGCTCTGGGTTCGCGGAGGGATCCAGCGGCAGACGGCCCTGTTGAATCCATTCCGCTACCACCTCAATGATGCTGCGCACCCGGAAGGGGAAATCCTCAAACCAGTTGGGCGCTTCCCAGCGCAGGACGGTATACGCGTGGCCGCATTCCGCCAGGATGATCTCCTTTACACCCAGCCGTCGAGCTTCCTCCACAATCCGCCGCGCGATCGCCTTGGCACGCTGGATATCTGCCAGGAAGTATCCGTAATTCGCTGCTTCGAACATGCTCAAGGTCCAATCCGCTCCCACCGCGTGGAAAAGGATCGCCGCTGGCAGGATCGTGTGGGCTCCGGAGAGAGCAACATACAGGATTTCCGCCCCTGCCTTCTCCACCGGGATGCGGGCGCTCGGATCGCCGGTTTGTTCCTGGAGCTCTCGTTCCAATTCGCGGATCTGATCGACATAGAATTCACGGAAGAACTCCAGGTTTTCTTCCCGGGCGATCGCTGCATCGGCAAGTTGCACGAGCATCTCCGGCGCCTTTCCAACAGCGGTCAGCATCGCGCGGGTCGCTCGCATAATCAGGGCGGTATCCACTCCCATCGGGCAGTTCATGGTGCAGCGGCGGCAGAGGGTGCAGGCCCCGAAAGCGATCTCCACCAGCTCCTCCAAATCGGCCTCGGTCAGATCCTTCGCCCCCACCCACCATGGGAACAGACGCCCCATGGGGTCATGAAGACGCCGATAGAAGCGGCGAACAGCCTCCGCCTTCGCCGCAGGAGCGTTGCGAAAATCGGGCTCAGCAGCGAAGATATGGCACGATTCCGCGCAGATCCCGCAGCGCGCGCATACTTCCAGAGCGGCGAGCAACCGCCGGTCCAGCGATTTTTCGAAGGTGGTCAGCGCCTGCTGAACGAGCTCGCTCATCGGACCCTCCCTAACCCAACACAGCTCGCCGGCCGTAGAAGAGGCCGAAGAAGAATCGGGAGAAGAAGAAATAGACGCAGTGCCGAATCTTAGTCAGCGGGATGGCGACCAGAGTTAGGGCGGACAGACCATAGAAGGTCGCTGTCCAGCGCGGGTCCATCCAGAAGGCCAGGCCTGCCGCCTGCCATACCGTCCCCAGGATCACCGCCGCATAATCATCCGGGTGGCTGAGGGCCCGGAGCCGCTCATCGAAGATCCGCATCAGAATCCCCATCAGGCCGCCTACGGCCCCCATCCCGGTGAAAACCAGACCGATGGGGGCGATCGAAGCGGGAAGGATAGACCGCCAGGGGCTGATCGCAAGGGTCGCCAGGGTGGCGAAGATCCCAACGTGGAAGAGCACCCCCCGCAGGTAAGGCAGGAGATGCCGTCGGGTGCTCTCCTTCGCCCAGGGCATCATGCCCCAGGTGAAGGCATATCCGATGCCCCGCCATGCAGAACCACGGGGCTGGGCCCGATCGGGCCGGTAGGGACGAGCCAGCAACCCATAGAGCCTCCAGCTCAGTCCCCCGATGCACAGGCCCAGCGCAATGAGGAGGATCCATCCCCAAAGCGCCGTCGCGCTCATTTCACCCTCCGCACCACAAAGCGAATGACCTTATCTTGCTTCTCAATGGTCACCAGCTCGTTGCCCGTGCTTCGGCACCATGCCGGGATGTCGGCCATCACCCCCGGATCAGTCGCGTAGGCCTCAATGACTCCGCCGACGGGGATGTTCTTGATGGCCTGATTGATCTTCACTACAGGCATCGGGCACAACAAACCCTTGAGGTCCAGCGTGAGATCGGGTTTCACCTCCATCGGGCACCTCCTGAAATGATCGATTTTCCATTCGGGGGCTTTTGGGGACTGGGCGGGCCGCCGAAGACAGCCCGCCCTATCCCCTGTTTAGAGAAACAGGGTGATCTTTGAACGCGAAGCCTCGTCCAGGAATGTGGCCACACCTACCACATCCTGGACCTCGTCGATGAGATCCTCCCGCCGAATCTCCATTACTTCCATACTCATCTGGCAGGCCAGCATACGGACGCCGAGCTCAGCGGCTAGCTTGCGTAGCTCCGGCAACGTCGTCACGTTATGAGCTTTCATCATCTTCTTGAACATCCACCGGCCCAGGCCACCAAAGTTCATCTTGCTGGGGCCAACGCCGTTGATATCCTTCAGGAAAATGCCCAACATCCGGCCGAACAGGCTGCGCCCTGTAGAAGTCTGCTTCTTGATGGCCTGCAGGCCCCAGAAGGTGAAGAACATCGTGACATCCATGCCGGAGGCGGCCGCACCGGTGGCGATGATGAAGGCTGCCATCAGACGATCCATGTCGCCACTGAACACCACCATGGAGAGCCGATTCTGAACCTGCCGCTCCTCCTGGGTAACGGGAGCCTCCGCGATCTGTTCCAGCGCCATCGGGACCTCCTTTTTTATTGAGCGATATGCTGGTAAATATGGATCCGATCCATCAGAACGGCCCGCATCAGATCCAGAGCCTGGATCACCCGGTGATCTGCCAGGGCATATTCCACCACACCTCCACGGCGGGTAGAGAACACCAGCCCCTTGGAGGCCAGCACGCGGAGATGACGAGCCACGGTTGACTGTGGAAGGCCCAACGCCCGGGCCAGTGTTGTTCCGGTTTGAGGTCCATCGGCCAGCTCGTAGAGGATCAGGATTCGCGTAGGATCCGCCAGTCCCGCACAGATCTCCGCATGAAGCTGGTAGATTTCCTGTCGCGTCGGCCGTTCCATCTCTTTCTCCTCTTCCGGTTATCCGGTTAATAGAATAGCCGGAAAACTGATGGAGGGGCTGTGGATTCTGTCACAATTTCTCGTGCAGGAAATCACAACCCGGCGGCATTTAGGATCGCTAAAAATATCGAAAAACCCGGCGGAGGGTACCCTCTAAATCGAAGACGGATCGCTTTGATCGCCACCCAGGACTTTTCAATTCCCCTACTTAGGACTTACACCGTTGGCCTTTGTCCGGTAGGAATTGAGGGGACCCTCTCCCCTTTATTTTTGGGCTGAGACGGGCCCCTTCAACATCTGTCCCAGCCCCAAAGACCCCGGATAAAAGGCCAACGGTGTAACTCCGCAAGATTATTGAAAAAGCCCTGATCGCTACCAGAGGGACTTGCCGGGCTCTTAGGCATCCGCTATAATCCCGGATGTGCCCTGGCCCGCTTACCTCAAGCCGGAGGAGAGGAGGCTTCCATGTCGAAAAGAACACGGATTCTGATCCTGATCCCGATCGTGTTTGCTTCGCTGCTGGCCGCCTGCGCGCAGCCAGCTACACCGAAGCCTTTCCGGGTCGGTCTGGTAACCGATGTCGGGAAGATCGACGACAAATCCTTTAACCAGGGCACCTGGGAAGGCGTCCAGAAGGCGGTCAAAGAGCTGGGCGTGGAGGCGAAATACATTGAGACCCAGGATCCCAATGACTACATGAAGAATATCGCCCAGTTCGCTGACGCCGGTTATGACGTGATCGTCACCGTCGGCTTCGCCCTGGGGGAGGCCACTCGGGAAGCTGCTCAGAAGTATTCTAACGTTAAATTCATCGGCGTCGATCAGTTCCAGGAGAGCACAATCTCAAATGTGGCCGGGCTGATCTTCGAAGAGGACAAGGCCGGCTTCATGGCCGGAGCTCTGGCCGCTCTGATGAGCAAGACGGGCAAGATTGGTGCCGTGCTGGGCACGGACGCCGTGCCACCGGTCTGGCGCTTCGGTGAGGGCTACCGCGCCGGCGCCAAGCATGTCCGCCCGGATGTCGAAGTGCTGGTGGTCTATCACAACGATGTGGGGCTGGACAAGACCTTCACCGACCCCGAATGGGGCAAGTCCACGGCCCTCTCTCTGGTGGATAAGGGCGTGGATGTGGTCTTCGGGGCCGGCGGCAAGACCGGCAACGGGGCCCTGATCGCCTGCGCGGAAACCAAGAAGTGCCTGGCCATCGGCGTGGACGTTGATCAGTATTTCACGGTCCCCGAAGCCAAGAGCGTCTTGCTTACCAGCGCCATGAAGGACCTGACCGAGGGGACTTTCAATCTAATTAAGGCGGCCCATGAAGGGAAGTGGCAGGGCGGCAACGTGATCGGCCCTGTCCGCCTGGCACCCTTCCACGATCTGGAGAGCCAAGTCTCTCAGGAAGTCCGCCAGAAGCTGGCGGAGATTGAGAAGGGCCTGCAGGATGGGACCATCAAGACCAACGTTCCACCGGCGAAGCCTCAGTAAGATCCTGAGCGAATCGCTGGGCTGGGGCATCATCGGGGCGGGAGTCCTTTCCCGCCCCGATTTTTATTTCCTCTGGTCTGGAGGATCAAGCGTCGGTTCCTCAGGGCGTGTCTGGAAAATTCCATCCGCTACCTGATGAGCCGATCTCTAATGACCCCCAGCGAGGCGCTCCGGCCCGGTTGAAGGGCCCCTTTCCCCCGGATTCCATAGGCGCTAACTGAAGGGTTGCGCGGGTCGGGCCCTGCCTATCCCTAAATCCCCTGATTAAGAAGTTTCCATGCATCGCCAGTCCCTAAATGGAATTTGGCTTTTCCGCCCCATGGGTACTGAGGAATGGATGCCCGCCCGGGTCCCGGGCAGCGTTTACCGGGATCTGATGGCCGTCGGCCGCATCCCGGACCCGTTCCTGGACGATCACCTCCCTCAGGTCGCCTGGGTGGCGGAGCGCAATTGGGAATATCAGCGGGCGTTCTCGCTGGATCCGGCCCTCGCGTTGGAGGAGAGGATCGAACTGGTGTGTGCCGGGCTGGATACCCTGGCCGAGGTGTTCCTGAACGGGGAGCGGCTGGGCGAAGCCCGAAACATGTTTCGATCCTATCGCTGGCCGGTGCGCGATCTCCTCCGTCCGGAGAGGAATATCCTGCTCATCCACTTTCGCTCTCCTCTCGCCTTCGTTCGGGAACAACATCGGCGCTATCCGCTTCCTGAGCTTTTTTACCCCGGTGTCGCCCACCTCCGCAAAGCCCCCAGCCACTTCGGTTGGGATTGGGGACCGGAGCTTCCTTCGATAGGCATCTGGGGCGAGGTCGCCCTGGAGGGCTTCTCCAGCGCCCGCTTCTCGGATCTCCATATCCGCCAGCGCCACGAAGGCCATGGGGTCGTTCTGGATTTTCGGGCCCGTCTGGAGCGCAGGTCGGATTTCCCGCTTTCCATGAAAGTGATCCTTCAGGGCCCGGATGGGGATGCCGTTGAATGGGAAGTTCCGGTGAAGGAAGCGGAAATCGAGCTGGAAATCCCGATCGAACGCCCTCGCCTCTGGTGGCCGAACGGGCTGGGGGAACAACCGCTCTACACGCTGGAAGCCGAGCTGTGGACAGAGGAGCGCCTGTTGGATCGACGGCGAGAGACCCTTGGATTGCGGACGCTGGAGCTGCAACGGGAGCCGGACGCGTGGGGGGAGTCCTTCCGCTTTCTCGTCAACGGCGTCCCCGCATGGATTCGAGGGGCTAACGTCGTTCCTCCAGACGCTCGGAGCCCTTATGTCGAGGAGGAGCAGCTGGCCCGCCTCGTGCGCAGCGCTGCTGATGTCGGGATGAACATGCTGCGGGTGTGGGGCGGCGGGGGCTATGGGGATGACCGCTTTTACGCGCTGTGCGATCGCTATGGGATCCTGGTGTGGCAGGATTTCCCCTTCGCCTGCATGCTCTATCCGCTCGATGAGCCGGGCTTCCTGGAGGAGGTGCGGGGGGAAGTGATGGAGAACGTGCGTCGCCTCCGTCATCATCCTTCGCTGGCCCTCTGGTGCGGCGGCAATGAAATCGAGATGCTATGGCCTCTCTGGCGCTGGCAGTGGAAACGACGATCCGGGGAACTGACTCGCCTGGCCGCCGCCCATGAGCGGTTCTTTTACGAACTGCTCCCCGAATGGGTGCGCGCGGAGGATCCAGATCACCCCTACTGGCCAGGCTCTCCTTCCTCCGGAACCTTCCGCCAGGAGGTCAACCGGGATCGGCGGGGGGATGCCCACCTCTGGCATGTCTGGCATGGCCTCGCTCCCACCGTCGCCTACCGCGACCGGATCCCCCGCTTCGTCAGCGAGTTCGGCATTCAATCCCTCCCCTCGAAGGAGACGCTCCTCGCTTTCAGCCCGTCAAGCGAATGGAGCTTCAAACGGCCCGCCATCCGCCGCCGGCAGCGATCCCCAGGAGGCAACGAGCGGCTGCTGTATTACCTGACAGAGCGATTCCGGATCCCAAAGGATTTTGAGGATCTGGCCTGGCTGACCCAGATCATGCAGGCCGAGGCCGTGCGAAGGGCCGTGGAGCACTGGCGCCGCCATCAGGATCGGTGCGGCGGCGCCCTCTACTGGCAGCTGAACGACGCCTGGCCCGCTATCTCGTGGTCCAGCATCGATGGGTATGGGCGCTGGAAAGCCCTGCACTACGCAGCCCGTCGGTTCTTCGCGCCGCTTGCCCTCGCCATCGAAATCCAGGGCTCCCGGGTGGAGATCCTGATGTTCAACGACACCATTCAGACCCACGAAGGCCTTCTCCGGTGGTCTCTGGAGACGTTCGAGGGGACTCCACTGCTCCGCGGCGAGGAGCACGTGCGGGCGCCCCCCCTGCAAACGACCCTGGTTCGGGAAGTGGAGGTGGGGGCCTTCCTGCGGCGGCACGGCCGGGACATCGCGTTCGTGGTGGAGCCCGGGGAGGGCCTGGAGCCCCTGGGCGTTCGGGTGGAATTGTTCGCGCCGGAGAAGGATCTGCGCCTGCCGGATCCTCAGCTGGAGGCAGCGCTCCAGGCTGAGGGCGCGGAGATGCGAATCACGCTGCGGGCGCGCGCCCTGGCCCGTTTCGTCACCCTCTCGGTGGAGGGAGCGGATGTCGTTTTCAGCGATAACTTCTTCGATCTCCCCGACGGCCGCGTTCGGTCCGTCCGGGCTCCCCTCCCTCCCGGCTGGACCCCCGAGGCGTTCCGTCGGGGCCTGCGGATCCGCACCCTGGCTGATGTCCGTCCAATGGGCCCCCGGTGGTGGGATCACCTGTATCGCCTTCGCCTGCAGGTTTCCTCGCGCTGGATCCTGGAGCGATGGCTCCACCGATGGTTCGGATCATGAATCCATGACCGCCTCACGGCGTGAGAAGGGACCAGATGTAAACCTACCCTCCTCCCCCACGGCTTTCCAAATGCTTTTGAAAATCGAGAGGCCCATTACGCGAGGTGGCCTTCCGCGAGCTCCAGGCCATCCGCGCCGCCGCAGAGTTGGGAATTCGAGGCATAATTGAATGCAGGGCACAAGGTTCGTCTGGTAGGGTCTTCACAACAGGCAATCCATGCCATAATGACAGGGGGCACGTTTTGCGTGCCCCCTGTCATTATGGCCGCTGATGGAGGAATAGAATGCCATCTCGACGTCCTCTCTCGTTCCAGGAGATCATCCTTCGCCTGCAGGAATTCTGGGCGGAGCAGGGTTGCCTGATCTGGCAGCCCTATAGCGAGAAAGTGGGGGCCGGGACGATGAACCCGGCTACCGTGTTGCGGGTGCTGGGCCCTGAGCCCTGGCGGGTGGCTTACGTCGAACCTTCCTACCGGCCGGCGGACGGGCGCTATGCGGAGAACCCGAATCGGATGCAGCTGCACCACCAATTCCAGGTGATCCTGAAGCCGGACCCCGGCAACCCCCAGGAGCTGTATCTGGAGAGCCTTCGCGCCCTGGGGATCGATTTCCGCCGCCACGATATCCGCTTCGTCGAGGACAACTGGGAATCTCCCGCTCTGGGCGCCTGGGGGCTGGGCTGGGAGGTCTGGCTCGATGGGATGGAGATCACCCAGTTCACCTATTTCCAGCAGGCCGGCGGCCTCCCCCTGGACCCGGTGGCCGTGGAGATCACCTACGGCCTGGAGCGGATCGCCCTCTACCTCCAGGGAGTGCCCTCCGTCTGGGATCTGGATTGGGACGGCATCCACACGTATGGGGAGATCCTGAAGCCATCGGAGATGGAGCACTGCATCTATAACTTCGAGCTGGCAGACGTCGAACGGCTTCGGGAGCTGTATCAGCATTATGAAGCGGAGGCCCGCGCCTGCATCGCTCGTGGCCTGGTGATCCCGGCCCATGATTACATCCTCCGTTGCTCGCACACCTTCAATTTGCTGGATGCCCGCGGGGCCATCGGGGTCACCGAGCGCGCCCGTTATTTCGCCCGCATGCGCGATCTGGCCCGCCAGGTCGCCCAGCTTTATCTGCAACAGCGCGAGCGCCTGGGTTATCCCTTCTTGAAGAAAATGCCCCCCGCCCCCGCCCCGGCCCCAGCGCCGGCGCTGCCGACCGTCGAGACCGCAGAAGATTTCCTTCTGGAGATCGGAACAGAGGAACTTCCGGCGCGGGACCTGGAAGCGGCGCTGACGCAGCTCTCGGAAAACGCCCCGGCGATGTTCGCGGAGTCGCGCCTGGAGTATGAATCGATGGGGATCCACGGCACCCCGCGCCGCCTGGTGGTCTACGTCCATCGTCTTCAACCCCGCACACGGCCGGTGGAGACATGGGTGAAAGGCCCGCCCGCCCATGTGGCCTTCGATGCGGAAGGCCGACCCACCCCTGCCGCTCTCGGTTTCGCCCGCGCTCAGGGGGTCCCTCTGGAGGCCCTCACCGTGCGGGATCTGCCCGAAGGGCGATACGTGGGGGCCCTGAAGCGCACCGAGGGGCAGCCCACGGTCACGGTGCTGACCGGACTGCTGCCCCGCCTCATTGCCAGCCTGAAGTTCGAGCTGAGCATGCGCTGGAACGGCAGCGGCGTGGCCTTCTCTCGCCCCATCCGCTGGCTGGTCGCCCTCTACGGTCGGGAGGTGATCCCCTTCACGTACGCGGGGGTTTCCAGCGGCCGCGAAACCCGGGGCCCTCGTCCGAAGGGCTCGCCGGCCATCCGCCTGGAACGGGCGGCGGATTACTTCCCGGCGATGCGCCGGGCCCGCATTGTCGTCTCTGTGGAAGAGCGACGGGCGCGGATCCGAAAGGATCTGGAACGGCTCGCGGCGGAGGTCGGGGGGACGGTGCTGGAGGATCCCGAATTGCTGGCCGAGGTGGGGAATCTGGTGGAAACCCCGACCGTGCTGCGGGGGCGTTTCGATGAAGAGGCCCTGCGATTGCCCCACGAAGTGCTGATCACGGTGATGCGCAAACACCAGCGCTACTTCCCGGTGGTGGGCCCGGACGGGCGGTTGCGGCCCTATTTCCTCGCTGTCCGCAACGGCGGCCGACGAGGGCTGGAGGTTGTCCGTCAGGGGAACGAGGCTGTGCTCCGGGCCCGGTTCGCCGACGCGGCGTATTTCTACGAGCACGACATCCGGCAGCCCTTAGAGGCCTTCCTGCCCCGCCTGACTACGCTGACCTTCCAGGAGCAGCTGGGCTCCATGCTGGACAAAACGCGCCGCCTGGAGGCGCTGGCCCCGACCATCGGGGCGATGCTGGGCCTGAACGAGGAGGACATGCGCACCCTGGCCCGGGCGGCCCATCTTTGCAAAGCGGACCTCGCCACCCAGATGGTCATCGAGTTCACGGAGCTCCAGGGGGTGATGGGACGGGAATACGCCCGGCGGTGCGGGGAACCGGAGGCGGTGGCGGTGGGGATCTTTGAGCACTATCTCCCGCGCTTCGCAGGGGACGCTCTGCCCCAGACCCGGCCGGGGATCGCCCTGGGGATCACGGATCGCCTCGATTCCCTGGTAGGCCTCTTCGCCGTCGGGCTGGCGCCCACCGGCTCCGCGGATCCTTATGGCCTGCGCCGCGCAGCCTCCGGCATGATCCAGATCCTCGCCGCCCATCGCCTGCGATTTTCCCTCTCGAAGGCGCTGGCCGCAGCCGCCGCCATCCAGCCCGTGTCCGTGAGCTCCGACGTCCTGGAAGAGGTCCGATCCTTTGTGATCGGCCGGCAACGGGTGGCCCTTCAGGAGGCCGGATATCGCTACGACGTGATCGAGGCGGCCCTGGCCGCCCGGGGGGATGATCCGGCATGGGCGGCGGAAACCGCCGCCGGCCTGCAGCAGGCGGTGCAGCGGTCGGACTGGTCCCGCCTGCTGGCCTCTTACAGCCGGTGTGTGCGGATCCTGCGCAAGGCTGAAAGTGAGGGAAGCCGGCCATTCCCGGAGGTCGACCCGGCCTCCTTCCAGGAAGAAGCCGAGCGGCGCCTGTGGGAGGCCGTGCAGACGGCCCGAAGCCGGGTGCGGCCGGACAGCCCGGTGGAGGATCTGATCATCGGGCTGGAGGATCTGGCCCCGGTGATCGATCGCTTCTTCGAGGAAGTGCTGGTGATGCACGAAGAGGAAACGCTCCGCCGCAACCGCCTGGCCCTCCTTCAGGCCGTGGCGGATCTCGCGTATGGAATCGCGGACCTCAGCCGGCTGGAGGGGTTCTGAGGATTCCACCCCTGTCCAGGGATCTGGGGGTGGGCGGCGAGGCCGCCTTTGACGGCCTCGCCGCCCACAAAATCGATCCGCATTCCCCTCTTCACCCGCCGACCGGATGGCTCAATAGGCCCCTTCCCCCATGAGGACCCGGGGGATCGTGCGGAGCATGATCTCCAGATCCAGCAGCGGCGACCAGTTCTCAATGTAGTAGATGTCCAGCAGACACATCTCATCAAACGTGAGATCGCTGCGACCGGAGATCTGCCACAGGCCTGTCATGCCGGGGACCGCGGCCAGTCGCTGGCGCTGCCAGGGCTTGTAGGCCTCCACTTCGGAAGGCACCGGCGGGCGCGGCCCGACCAGACTCATCTCCCCCCTCAGCACATTGATCAGCTGCGGCAGCTCATCCAGGCTAAGCCGTCGAAGGATCCGCCCGACCCGCGTGACCCGTGGGTCGTTGCGGATCTTGAAGAGCGGCCC
>JAUQQB010000347.1 GCA_030550075.1 Chloroflexota bacterium
GGCCGTGGGGAGGGGGGAGAAAGGGGGGTGGGGCCCTTCCGCCGCTTCGCGGGAGCTCCGAACGGAATGTGGCCCGGCTGAATAGTTACTAAGCTCTTATGCATCCCGCTGGGGATCCTCGGACTGAGAGGAGACCGGCGGGTGAGGCTGGGCTCGTTCCTCCAATCCCATCAGGGCCAGCAGCAGGAGCATGCCCACCACGATAGCGCTATCCGCCAGATTGAAGACCGGCCAGAACTTGAAATCCAGGAAGTCTGTAACAAATCCGAACCGGATTCGGTCGATCAGATTGCCGAAGGCGCCGCCCAGCTGCAGGCCCATCGCGATCTGGATTGGCCAGTGGGCGGTGGCCAGCTGGTGGGTGTAAAGCAAAAGAAAGGCGATCACCACTACGGCGATCGCGACCAGGATCGATCCCCACTCTCGAAACAGACCAAAGGCGATGCCAGTGTTGGTGACGTGGGTGAAGGTGAAATAACGGGCCAGGGCCGGGATCGGAGCCCAGGACTCGTAAAGGGCCAGGTTCTCCCGCACCCATGCTTTGCTCAGCTGATCAGCGGCGAACGTCACGAGGGCCATCAGGCCCATGATCCAGCGTCGTCCCATTGAAGGATGCCTCCACCTGGATGAGCCGAGTGCTTCTCACATGGATTTAGTTAGGAGTTACGCAGTTGAAAGCTCTAAAGGTGGAACGGAATGGCCCCACCCCCTTTCTCCTCCCTCCCCACGGCCCTTTGGGCCGTGGGGAGGGAGGAGAAAAATCTTTGCCCCCATGGGAAACGAACTGCGTAAGTCCTATTCGTGTTGACTGCTTGGGGGTGGGGCCGTTGGCCTTCCCCATCCCATATCCTTGAAAGAAGCAGGGGTGTGTCATTCTAATGGAAAGGCTTTTTGGGCCGGGAGGGCCCATGACAGCGGCCTTCCCGGCTCCAACCCGGAAGGATTTTTGCGGAACGAAGCGCCACCGCGACATGGCCCCTGGCGTCATCATCGCTCGCGTTTGGACTGACATTCCAGGCAAAGGGCCGCAAAAGGGATCGCTTTCAGCCGGGCGGTATCGATGGGCCGGCCGCACATCCCACAGATCCCATAGGTTCCTTCCTCCATCCGCCTCAGCGCGGCCTCCACTTCCTGAAGGCGGATCTCGAGATGCCGCCGCAGGGCGGCCCGGGTGGTTTGATCCATCACATCGGTCGCGTCATCCGCCATATGGTCATGGTAACCGATCCCTTCCGGTGCCCGGGCGTCCAGCCGGGCCAGCTCTTCCCTCAACCGGAACTGCTCCTCCTCCAGCGCCCGGCGTAATCGATCGAACGGGATCGCCATAGCTGGCCTCCTCCCACGGAGCGTAAAGGCATATGCTTCCCTCCCTTAGGGATTGTAGAGCAGGGCTGAAGCCCTGTCATCTAACGGGATAATCGAATTCGGGGTTAGGGGTGCTGGGCCTGAGGCCTTTGGCGCCCGGCCCAGCCTGAAACCCCGGGAAGAGGGTTCGCTGCCTCGCTTCTATGTGAAAAAGATTTAACTTCCCTTTCGCAAAACGCGAAAGATCCCTTGACTCGCATTTCCCTGGACTCTATTACGATGAGGGTGAACTTGAGGAGCGGGAGGTGCTTATGGAGACCATGGTTCAGGTGGACGAGCGGCTTCGGCGGCTCCGGGAGGAGCTCACCCGCCTGGTCCGGGAAGGTGAAGATGAGGAGGGGATCCGTCTGCGGAGCCTGCTGGCGGAGATGGAGCGGTTGGAGGCGCTGCGCCGGGAGTTGCGGGCCTGGCGGATGGCGGCCTGATTCCGACCCTGAGGTTCGCGCGTTCGGGGAAACAATCCCCTAACGCGCCGATTTTGCCCTTTAAAGGAACTGTTCTCCCGCAGGAGGGGAAACCATGCAAACGCAAACCCTGAATGAGTTCTCGGAGTGCCTGGGCTTCTGGAACGCGTTGCGCCGCCACGCCGAAGGGCTGCATCCCGGATACGCCGAGCTGGTGGATTTGCAATTTGCCCTGGATGGGGGCTGGGCGATCGAACCCCCGGTTTATGTTTATCGGGAAGCCGGTTGGCGGCCTTACTATCACATCCTCCTGCGGCGGGAAGAGCATCAGGTGTTGCTCAGCCTCCCGGAGAGCGATGCCCTCCGTCAATTTCTGGAAGAGCATCGGATCCCGCTGGAACTCCGCTCGACCGGCGGGCGGGCCAGGCGGTCAGCGCGGACCCGCAGGGCGGGGTGAGCCAGCTTCGATCGTTTTTCCGCATCAGGCCGTCGCGGCGGCCTGGGGTGGGAAAACGAGGCACAGGTCCTCGCTTTCCAGATCAATCTCAATGCTGAGGAGGACAGCATGAGTTTGCGTTCCGCCCTTGCTGCGGTGATGTTTGGGCTTGCGCTGGTGGCGGCGGCGTGCCAGCCGGCGGCAACACCGACCCAGCCAGCAGCCGGGCCGACGACCACTCCGGTGACGCCCGCTCAACAGCTGAGCGGGGAGATCAAGATCGATGGCTCCTCCACGGTCTACCCGATCTCCGAGGCGGTTGCGGAGGAGTTCCAGAAAGCCCATCCCAACGTGAAGGTAGTGGTGGGGATCAGCGGCACGGGGGGCGGTTTCAAGAAGTTCTGCGCTGGGGAGACCGATATCTCGGATGCCTCCCGCCCCATCAAGACCTCCGAGATGGAGGCCTGCCAGAAGAATGGGATCGAATTCATCGAGCTCCCGGTGGCCTACGATGCCCTTTCGGTGGTGGTGAATCCTCAGAACGACTGGGTGGCCTGCATCACAGTCGCTGACTTGAAGAAGATGTGGGAACCCGATGCTCAGGGGAAGATCACCCGCTGGAACCAGGTGAACCCTCAGTGGCCAGATGCGCCCCTCAGCCTCTTCGGCCCGGGCACGGATAGTGGAACATTTGACTACTTCACCGAGGCGATCGTGGGCAAGGAGGATGCCAGCCGGGGGGACTACACCGCCAGCGAGGATGATAACGTGCTGGTCCAGGGCGTGGCCAATGACAAATACGCTCTGGGCTACTTCGGGCTGGCTTATTATCTCGAGAATCAGGACAAGCTGAAGGCCCTGGCGATCGACAATGGGAAGGGTTGCGTCCCACCTTCGGAGCAGACGGTTCGGGACGGCACTTACCAGCCCCTCTCACGCCCGCTGTTCATTTATGTGAACCGGAAGGCAGCGGATCGCCCGGAGGTGGAGGCCTTCATCCGGTTCTATCTCACCCAGGGGCCGGCCCTGGCGAAGCAGGTGGGCTACATTCCGCTTCCAGATACCGTATATCAGCTGGCGCTTCAGCGCTTTGAGGCCCGTAAGGTGGGCAGCGTCTTCAAGGGTGGGCCTCAGGTGGGGGTGAGCATTGAGGACCTGCTGAAAGCGGAGCAGTGAGGATGGCTCCTCTTCTCCCCCTGGGGTTTTCAGAGGTTGGGTCGGGGGTCAAAGGTCCTCGACCCAACCTTCTTCTCGGGGATCCAGAATGATCTCCCTTCTCCCTTGGGGGTTACGCAGTTCGGGGTCCGCGGGGAGAGGTGGGATGGCCCCGCCCCTTGATCCCCCTTCCCTCCGAATGCCTGGACAATGCGCTACCCGGGCCACAGGGTAGTTCCCGATCCGGTGGTCCAGCGGGCGGCGGGGCGGAGCTTTTCCCCTATAATAGTAACGATGGAACATCAGGGGATGGCTCTCCTTGGGCGTGATGATTTTTCCCGGGGTTTTTCGATCTGGGCGGGGCGCCTTCGACGCCCGGCTCAGATCGAAAACGCATTGGGGAGAGGGGTCCCTTCAGCGCTCTTCCATCAAAGCTCATCACGGCCCGAAGGGGGGCTACCGAGCATCTGGAGCGAGCGACAGATGGGGCTGACAACCCGTTCAGTAGCAGAGATCTATGCGGCGCGTCTTCAGCGGGGAATGGCGGCCCGATGGCGGGAATGGGGGGAGCTGGCGAT
>JAUQQB010000348.1 GCA_030550075.1 Chloroflexota bacterium
ACGGCCCAAAGGGCCGTGGGGAGGGGGGATAAAGGGGGGTGGGGCGATAGGCCTTCCCGATCCCATAGCCTCAAAACAAATATGGATGGAGCACTACGAACAAGGGCCTTTGCCCTTTGCGCTAATGTCATTTTCCGAAAAGCGTCCCTCTGATCTGGCAAATTTCAGCAAACGTTCGTTCAATGAGATCTGGAAGCATTTCTTGAACCCTTCGATGAGTGGAGCACATGATGGACGATCCTCTTGCGCCCTTCTTTCATGCTCACGGGGTGGCCCTGGTAGGGGCCAGCGCCCAGCCGACCAAGTTAAGCTATGGGGTTCTCCAGAACCTGATTCAATCCGGCTATCCAGGGCCGATTTACCCCGTTCATCCGAGGGGTGGGGAGATCCTGGGACTCCCCGTTTATCGTTCTCTAGATGAGGTCCCGGATCCAGTGGAGCTAGCTATCCTGATGGTCCCGGCTGAGCAAAGCGTTGAAGTTCTGGAGGCCTGTGGCCGCCGCGGAATCCGGGCCGCGATCCTGGTGGCTTCCGGCTTCGCTGAACGGGGAGACGAGGGTCGCGAGCGGGAGGAGCAACTTCGTGCGGTGGCTCGTCATTATGGCATACGGTTCATCGGACCCAATGCGGTTGGCCTCATCGACACGCGGATCCCTCTGAACACAACCTTTATTCATATCCAGCCGGAGCCCGGTTCGATTGGGTTGGTTTCCCATTCCGGAGCGGTATGTGGAGGGATCCTGGATTGGGGGGCCAGTATGGGGATTGGGTTCTCCCGGGTGATCAGTTTGGGGAACCAGGCGGATGTGGATCTCGCGGATGCCCTATATTCCTTGGCCATGGATCCATATACCCAGGTGGTGGCGGCTTATGTGGAGGGAATTCGGGATGGGAGGCGTTTCCTGGAGGCTGCTTCAGAAGTGAGCGCGAGGAAGCCTCTGGTGATCCTGAAAGCCGGACGCACGCCAGATGGGGTCCGGGCGGTCGCCTCTCACACAGGGGCGCTGGCTTTATCTGAGCGGATTTTCCAGGCAGCTGTGCGCCATATAGGGGCGATCCAGGTGGATCACCTGGAGGCTTTGATGGATGCGATTCTGGCGTTGGCCTTCCGATCCGCTCTTCCCGGCGATCGCGTGGGGATCCTGACCAACGCAGGAGGGCCCGCAGCGGTGGGGGCCGATCACCTGGCCCGCTACGGATTGCGCCTGGCGGAGCTTCAGCCCTCGACTCAAGAGCATCTTCAGGCCGTCACTCCACGGGGGACGATGGTAGGAAACCCGGTGGATCTGCTGGGCGGGCCGCAACCGGAGCATTACGCCCGGGCCCTACATGTGCTGCTGGAGGCTCCTGAAGTCGACGCCGTGATGGCCATCTTTGTCCCTCAAGCCGTGACGCCCGCGCGGGAGGTTGCGGTGGCCATCGGGGAGGTGGCGGCGGGATCCTCCCGGCCCGTGGTGGGGGTCATTTTCGGCGGTGAGATCGCTCTGGAAGCGATACGGGTTCTCCACCAAGCCAGCGTCCCGGGCTTTCTGACTCCGTGTCGCGCCGCTTTCGCCCTGGGGGTTTTGCATCAATGGGCGAAGATCCGGGAAGGGCGGCGTGAACCTCTGGAGCCGATTCGCCCGCTGGATGCATGGAAGGCTGCCTCCCGGCTGTTAGAGGCCCGAATGCAAGGGAAGCGGATTTTGGATCCGCAGGCGGGTGCGGAGCTGGCGGCGGCTTGGGGCCTCCCCACGCCGCCTTCCGGGCTCGCGGCCACGCCGGAGGAGGCGATGGCGCTGGCGGAGCGCATGGGATATCCCGTTGCCCTCAAGCGCATCGCCCCGGGGTTGATTCATAAGAGCCGGGCTGGCGGGGTGGCGCTCAATCTGAAGAGCGCTTATGAAGTTCGGGAGGCCTTTGCCCAGCTCATCCATCCCGAGGAACAGGCTCTGATCCAGCAGATGGCCCCACCCGGAGTCGAGGCGATCATCGGCGCTTATCGGGATCCGCTATTCGGACCGGTGGTGATGTTCGGGGCGGGTGGCGTGGAGGTGGAGGCACTGGAGGATGTGACCTTCCGGCTTCCACCGCTGACGCGGGTGGAAGCGAGGGTTATGCTGGAAGAGACCTGGATCGGCCGTCGTCTCCTGCAGCGCGAACAGGTGGGAAGCTCAGAGGAGATCGAGGCCCTCATCGATATCCTGCGACGGGTGGGCCAGATGATACTGGAGCATCCAGAGATTTCGGAGATCGACTTGAACCCTGTCATTGTGGCCCGTCTGGGGAAGGGGGTTCACACGGTGGATGTCCGGATTGTGCTCTCCGAAGGGGTTTCGGTTCCTGAAGAAGCGGCCATTTTCTACACCGGCTGAAGTCAGCCTATACGGGCCTCCGCCCGGGGTCAGCCTTCGCTAATCCAAAGGGGGAGCAGTTACCTTACTTAAGAGCGGAGCCGAGCGCTGAAGGCGTCTAACTCCGCCCGCAAAACCCTCAGGAGGAAATCAGCTGTGTAACGCCTATTTATGTTTTGATGTTTTTGGGGGGGGCGGGGCCACCTTCGGCGGCCCCGCCCACCCAAAATTTCCGGGATGAAAGGGTGGCTCCAACCGAATCTGCGAGCTAACGAAATTAGGTATCTGTCAGGGAATGTGACCCTATGGCGAGACGGAGGTCAATACGGCCCCATTGGAAGTGAGATGCCGTTCAGGTTCCGGAGCACCTGAATCACCTTTCCATGGATTTGAACCACCTCTGCGGGCACGTCGAGCGGGCTCATCGCAGGGTGGGCCGGCTGTAGACGGACACGGTCCTTCTCTCGGTAAACCCGCTTTAGAGTCGTTTCGTGATGGTCGGTTAACCACACCACCGCCATTTCTCCGTCTTCCACCTCCGGAGTTGGCTTTACGATAATGACATCGCCATTGCCCACCAGGGCATCGATCATGGAATCCCCATGGATCCGGAGGGCGAACAGGCCGTTGTCATCAACAAGCCAAGTGCGGGGAATTCGGATCCAGGCGAGAGGCTCGGTGTTGGGATTGGGGATGGGCTCACCGGCGGCGATCGGACCCAGGAAGGGGATGGGGATCAGATCTTCTTCCGGGGCCATGCCATCCGGCCAGCGTCGGAGGCGGATCCCCCGAGATCGCCGACCCATCCGGGCGATAAGGCCTTCCTCCTCCAGGCGACGGAGATGATAATCCACCACAGAGGGGGAGGAGATCTTCAATCCCCTCTGAATCTCTCGAACCGTGGGGGATGTTCTTTCCTGTCGATACCAGCGGGCAATAAAGGCCAGAATCTCCTGGCGAAGATCCCGCCGGACCCGCGATCGGTGCCTCCGCTTCATGTCGGCCTCCGCTATCCCAAAATATATCCCAAGTTTTCCCAAATCTTAGCAGAACATTTGTTCGATGTCAATAGGATTGGCCTCCAGTGACGGTTCACTAAGCCGGTGAGCGGGTTCCCGGAATGAAACGAGGGCAGGTCTTTGAGGGGATTCGGACTCCCGGGTTGAGGAGCGATGGGACGACGGTCCACGGTCCAGAGGAAGGGGGAATGGGATCCTATAGAGCTCACGGTAGACCCAATCCGCGGATGAATCCTGACAGTAGATGGGCAGAAGGGGAGGATGCGGAGACCTTGAGGGGGTAGCTGGAGCCCGTCGTGGAGGCTGCGGGGGCAGAGATTCGGGTGACGGAGGATGAGGATGCGTTCAAGGAGGCTGCCGACCCATTCGGGTGGGCGCATCCGTTGGGCAGGAATTCCGTGGAGCGGGCGGTGAGGGATTTGGACCGGTGGCGAGAGCGGGTGTAGCGGCGGCAGCCGGAGGATGTGGAGGGAGAGCGAGGGGATGCGGGAGAAGTATTTGAAGGGTAACTATTCAGCCGCTCTCCCGCAATGCCTATACGGATCTAGGCGGTTTCCTCCTGGGGGCTTTTGGGGCCGAGCCG
>JAUQQB010000349.1 GCA_030550075.1 Chloroflexota bacterium
GAGCTGCGACCTTCGGTGCGCAGCTCGACCCCCAAAGTTCCCAGGAGAAAACCCGCGTGAAACACCCATATCCGTGTGGCGTGAGGGTGGCTGAATCGTTACGCCTCCCACCCATTCGGGTGCTCCCGTTCTCTCTCCAAACCGGGCTTTAGAGGAACCCGCAACGTGACTTCCTGTCGATGCGGCTTGCCCCAGCGCCAGCAGAGAATCGGAGTCAAGTTGCTTTTTAAGAAAAAACACCTAAATAGGCTTTTCGTTACATAACAGAAACGAACCGACGCTTATCAGCGCTTCTGGAACGAGATCGGATAACGGCGGAAAGGTCATTGGGGTAACCCAACACCCTCCGTTGGCAGCGATGAAGCATTACCCAATCTCCTTTGAGGATCGAGCCACCACAGCGCGAAGCTGAGCCGCTCCGCCGATCCCCAGACCGAGGATCGCCATCCCCAGGGTGAGGGCACGCTGGAGGAAGACGGGAAGCGGGAAAAGAATGAACTGGTATACCGGGCGTGCGGTGAGGCGTAGGGAATACCCTCCTGGGAGAGCCCACTCAATTGCTTGACCATCGGCCAGCCGGGGCAACTCCTCCTGCCAGATCACTGCCCCTGTTCCCTCCTCGAAAATCATCAGCCACCGCTCCTCCTGGATCTGAAGGATCCAGTGAGCCTCCGGGATCGCTGCGAAAGCTTCCCCTTCTGAGGAGGGATGTAGCAATACGCGGGAAGCCGCAGGAGCATCCAGCGCCACCCGCAGGGTCAGTGGACCGGAAGGACCCCTTGCCTCCGCCTCCAGCACAGAATGGCTACGCCGGACGATCCCCCCATACGGTCCCAGAAGGAAAGGGAAATACGAATGAAACGCCGCTCGCCCGATCAGATCCCCCTGGCGCCAGAGGGAGAGGCCGTTCTCTTCCAGGGCGAACCGGAAATCATCGATCCGCTGGCCCTCCCCGGGGGCCAGCGTGAACGCGCGAGGCGGCGGCAGGTAACGCCCCAGGCCACCAGCCCCAATCGAGAAAACCAGCAAGGCGTAGCTCAGGGCGATCAGTGTTCGTCGGGACCGGCCCGCTTCAATGGCGTGAACCAGGAAGCTCCAAGCCAGGACCGCCCAAAGCAGCCGCCATCCCGGTGTCTCGACGAGGGACCACAGGCCGAGGTGGTCCAGGGGATCGAAGAGGGGACCGAAGCGGAGACGGGCGCGAGCGGCCCAGATCCAGTAATCTGGATCGCCGGGAGATGGGGCCTGGGAGGCCATCGTCATCCAGAGCATCCCGAGGCCCAACAAAAGGCCAGGGATTACGACCCCCCATCGGCTGGCCAGAAATATCCATCCTCTCGCTGGAAGCTGGATCCAGGAAGCTCCCAGACGGGGAGAAACAGGGGCTCCAGAACCCGAGGAAGCGCCTGGCGCGTTCGGCAGAATAGGGGTCCCCTTAAACGAGAGATTCCCGCATGGAGGAGGCCGAAATGTGGAGAGCCACCTGCGGGATTCGAACCCGCGACCCCCCGCTTACGAGGCGGGTGCTCTTCCGGCTGAGCTAAGGTGGCATCTCGGCATGCATTCTCATGATCAGCGCAAATAATTATATCGGAGATACGGAAGCTCAGCAAACGGGGAGGGGAAGGGCCGGTTTCGCCGCAGCCGGTCGCAAAAAGCGGTAATCTACCTGTCCCGAGAAATCACGCTGCCCGTTCGTCTGAAGTCCGGCGCGATCGCCCTCACCGCATACCACTTAATCCGACCCGGCCGGGATCAGATGGATTGACTCCGGGCGGATAGCGATGGTCCAGCAACGGATTCGATCCAACCCCAACCGCTCATAGATATAAGGTGGAACCTCGATCTCCAGATCATAATCCCGATCCAGCGTCAACCGGCGACCATGAAGCCGGAAAAAGAGCACCCGGGCCAGACCGTAATCCATCTCTCCGATGATCTCCCCTTCCAGCATGTTCTCCCGCTCGGGAGGAAGTGGACGATCCGGCCGGACGATCGCGATATGCTCGGCGCGGATGCAGACCAGAACCTCCGCTCCAGCCGGAAGCAGAGGAACCGATGGGTTCGGACGAGCCCGCAGCTCTCGTTCTCCAATCGAGAGGCGCAAGCCCTCTGGATCTAATCCCCGCACCTGTCCACGCAAGAGGTTGCGCACGCCGACCAGACGGGCCACCTCCACTCGAGCCGGGTGATGAAGCACTTCCTTAGGCGGGCCCACCTGTAGCAGCCGGCCCCTTTCCAGCACCGCGATCCGATCGGCCAGAAGGACTGCCTCGGCCAGGTTGTGGGTGACGAAGAGGATCGGAATGTTCAGCTGGCGCTGGAGATTCCGGATCAGGGTTTGCAGCTCCGATCGGGTGGGTGCATCCAGGGCGGAAAGCGGCTCGTCCAGGAGGAGAACGTCCGGCTGGATCACGAGGGCTCGCGCCAGCGCCACCCGCTGCTGCTGTCCGCCGGAGAGCTGATGGGGCCGCCGCCCGGCCAGATCCGCCAGGCCAACCCGATCCAGCCATTCCATCACCCGACGATGGATCTCAGCGGATGGTCCCCGCAGACCGTAAGCCACATTCTCAAAGACCGTGAGATGAGGAAACAGAGCGTATCCCTGGGGAACATAGCCCACCCGCCGAGCCTGAGGGGGCAGATTCGCTCCGGATTGGGAATCGAACAGCACCCGACCATTGAGAACAACCCAACCGAAAGCGGGACGGAAAAGCCCGGCGACCGTCCGCAAGGTCAGGCTTTTGCCGGATCCCGATCGGCCGAACAATACGATCAACTCCGCCCCGATCGTCAGCCGAAGCTCGAGATGGAAGTCCGGCCAGGTATGGGCGATCTCCAGTTCCAGCATGGCTTATGCGACAAGCCGGCGGCCTAATTGCTGGGCCGCCACCAGAGCGAGGATGCCGAATATCGAGAGGATGGCGACCAGGATCCCGGCCCGGGTGAGGTCATTCGCCTGAACGGCGTCATACACCGCAATGGCCAGGGTCTGGGTTCGACCCGGAATATTCCCGGCCACCATCAGGGTGGCCCCGAAGTCCCCCAGGGCCCGCGCGAAGCTCAGGATCATGCCCGCCAGGATACCCCGCCACGCCAGCGGCAGCGTGATCGTCCGGAACACCTCCCATTCCGATCGACCCAGCGTCCGGGCCACCTGCTCCAGCTCCCGATCCACCCCCTCGAAAGCGGCCCGACAGGACTGAATCATTAAAGGAAGCGAGGAGACGGCGGCGGCGACCACGGCTCCCCGCCAAGTGAAGACCAGAGGCACTCCCAGAGCCTCCAGGGCCTGACCGATTGGACTGGCCCGGCCCAGGGCGATGAGCAGATAATAACCCAGCACCGTAGGTGGGAGAACCAGGGGGATGGTCACGATGGCCCCGAGCAAATCCCAGCCCGGGAAGGACCGGCGCGCCAGCAGCCATCCTATCGCGATCCCGACGACGAGGTTGATCCCGGTTGCCAGGGTGGCAACCTGAGCGGATAGAAGAAATGGAAACCAGTCCAAGGATCAGCCCTCCGGAGATTCAAACCCGTATCGACGCAGGATCTCCTGCCCCTCGGCACTCAGAACAAAGGCCACGAAATCCCGGGCGATGGACTCCCGCTGCGTTCGACGGAGCACCGCAAGGCCCTGATCAATGGGCCGATGCAACTCCTGCGGGATCAGCACGTATGGCATGTCCCCGGTTATCACCAAAGCCAGCGCCACCAGGCCTGCATCCGCCTGGCCGGTCTGAACGAACTGGAAAGTCTGCAGGATATTATCGCCGAATACGATCTTCGACTGGAGAGCCTCCCAGAGCCCGGCACGTTCCAGGGCCTGTCGGGCCGCCCGGCCGTACGGTGCATGATCCGGGTTGGCGATCGCTATGTGGCGGATCGCAGGGTCCTGGAGGTCGGAGAGGGA
>JAUQQB010000350.1 GCA_030550075.1 Chloroflexota bacterium
CGCTTTGCCTTCGCGGAGGCGATGGCGGGGGAGGATGAGGAAGTCCGTTCCGCCTTCCTGGAAACCGCCATGGCGTGGTGGCGGGATGCCCTGATCCTGGCCAGCGGCGCGGATCTCCCATTGACCCATGAGGAGGATCGCTCGACCCTGCAGGAAGTAGCCGGGCGGATTGGATTAAGCGGGGCGCGAACGGCGCTGGAGGCCACCCGCCGGGCCTGGCTGGCGCTGCAACGGAACGCCAATGCGCGCCTGGCGCTGGAGACGATGTTCCTGGATTGGCCGCATCGCTAAGCGATTGGCTCATCTATAATAACTCTATGGACTTTGGCCCAATTCGTTGATTCCCCTGCCGGGGGATTTTGGGGGTGGGTGGGGCTGCCAAGGGTGAACCTGCCCACCTAAAAGGATTCAGAGGAGGGGCTCGCTCCGCTTGTGGAATCCTGGTCCGGAGGTTCCGTGATGTATCGCGAAAGGGAAAATGGGGGGAAGCCAGCGCCTGGCCCATGAGGGATCCCTCATGGGTGACGAGGGAGGCGGTTCCCCGCATGCGCGGGGCTAACCCGGTGCCAGCCGGGGAAAATCGAGGGTTCGGCGGATGCCGCCGGGGGCTTGCCGCGGCCCCCGCTTCCCCCTCTTAAAGCCGGCCGACAAAACCATCGGGCAACCGATGGGACAAAACGGCCGGCAGCGGCCTCTATTGGCGATCCCCAGGGCAGGGATGTCCGGGAACCGTACCCGCTCCTGTTCCCTTCGAATCCGGCACACAGGAGCAGGGGGACTTGGTGTGCCTCGGGCCTATTCCCGGGATATAGACCGCTTCGTCGCCGGGGCGAGGTCCGCGCTCGCTCTTTCATTTCCCCCTCATGCCATCCCGCAGCAGGGGAAGATGAGGAAGACGACGAAGTGGCTGGTTCTGTCATTCTCGATCCCAGGTTTACACCGGAACATCAGGAGGTTTCCCATGTGTGGGATCGTCGGATATGTAGGGGATCGGGACGCGGTGCCCATCCTCATGGATGGTCTGAGACGACTGGAGTATCGTGGCTATGACTCCGCCGGATTGGTGGTGATCCAGGATGGCCGTCTGGAGATTCGGCGGCGCGCCGGGAAGATCCGCCAGCTGATGGATCTGCTGGAGGCGGAGCCGGCCTCCGGATTCATCGGGATGGGTCACACCCGCTGGGCCACCCACGGCGCCCCGGCGGATCATAACGCGCATCCGCATCGGGATTGCACCGGACGCATCGCGGTGATCCATAACGGGATCGTGGAAAATTTCCTGGAGCTGCGCCAGCAGTTACAAGCCCTCGGCCATCGGTTCACCTCGGAAACGGACACTGAAGTGATCGCCCATCTGATCGAGGACCACCTCCGGGGCGGCGCGGACCTGGAGACCGCCGCCCGTCTAACTTTCCGGGCCCTCCGGGGTGCCCATGCCGTCGTGGTGCTTTCCGCCAATCATCCGGACCGCCTGATTGCGGTGCGCATTGGCAACGCGGGCGGCGTGGTGATCGGGCTGGGGGAAGGGGAGATGTTTGTGGCCTCAGACATCCCGGCCATCCTGGAGCACACCCGCCGCATGCTTTTCCTGGAGAGCCGCCAGATGGCCATCGTGCGTCGGGATGAGGTGCGGGTGATGACGCTGGATGGGGAACCGGTGACGTTGCCGGTGCACACCATCCCATGGGATCCGGTAGCGGCGGCCAAAGGGCCTTACCGGCATTTCATGCACAAGGAAATCCATGAGCAGCCCCGGGCGGTGACAGACACATTGCGGGGACGGGTGGACTTCGAACACGGCCGGGTGCGGCTGGAAGAGATCCCTCTGACCGAGCATGAGGCCCGCCGCATCTCGCGCCTGGTCATCGTCGCCTGCGGGACCTCCTATTACGCGGGCCTCGTGGGGAAGTTCTACTTCGAGTCGCTGGCCCGCATCCCGACGGAGGTCGATTACGGAAGCGAGTTCCGGTATCGCGATCCGGTGCTCGATGCCGACACGGTGGTGCTGGCGATCTCGCAGAGCGGGGAGACCGTGGATACCCTGGCGGCGATGGAGCTGGCCCGGGAACGGGGGGCACGGCTGTGGAGCATTGTGAACGTCATCGGCTCCCAGGCGCATCGGATCGCGGACGCCTGTATCCTGATGCATGCGGGCCCGGAGATCGGGGTCGCTTCCTCCAAGGCGTTCACCGCCTCCCTGGTGGATCAGTTGTTACTGGCCTTGCGGCTGGCGGAGCTCCGGGGCACCCTGGATCCGGAGGCCATCCGGGAGCACGTCCAGTCCCTCGCCCGCCTCCCGGATCTCCTGGGCCAGGTCCTGGATCGGGAGGAGAGAGTGAGGATGGTAGCCCAGGCGTTCTATCGCTATGAAAACTTCCTGTATCTGGGGCGTGGGTTGCTGTATCCCATTGCCCTTGAGGGGGCTTTGAAGCTGAAGGAGCTGAGCTATATCCATGCGGAAGGTTATCCGGCTGGGGAGATGAAGCACGGGCCCATCGCCCTGATCGATGAGCGAATGCCCACCGTCGCCCTGGCGCTTCGGGATCCCGTGACCTATGAGAAAATGCTCAGCCAGATGGAACAGGTGCGGGCCCGTCGGGGACAGGTGATCGCGCTGATCACGGAAGGGGATCCGATGGCTGCAGCTCGCGCCGATGTGACCCTTGAGGCGCCGCCAGTTCCCCGATGGCTGGCACCGATGGTGGCCGTGGTTCCCTTGCAGCTGCTGGCCTATCATATGGCTGTGCTGCGGGGATGCGATGTGGATCAGCCTCGAAACCTGGCCAAGAGCGTGACGGTGGAGTGAACCAGCTTAGAGAGTGTCTGGAAATTCCGTTATGGGCTATGAATATGGAGGTGTGCCAGGCGTCTGACCAGCTGTTCGTCGTCGGGCACGGAGCGAAGCGGAGTGCCCGTTCAAGCGTTTCCAAAAAAACGGGCACGGACGTGCCCGACTACGAACAGAAAAGATCCTGCTCAGCTGCATCCAGCAAATTTTCGGACGCTCTCTTACGGGTTGAGTAGGTTGTCGAAGGCAACGGCAAAGACGGGGTCCATCTATGGCCCGCGAGATGGCAATGAGCCACGAACGCTGGTCCATTGTGATGATCGGCCCCTTCGGGTTGCGCCCGCGAGGGACGATGCGAGCGCGGGCGCTTCCGATGGCCCGGGCCCTGGTCCGCCGGGGTCACCGGGTGACGCTCCTCCTGCCTCCGTGGCAGAACCCGGAGGACGCCGGACGGTCGTGGGTGGAAGACGGGGTGCAGATCATCAACCTACCCCTGCCTCGTGGGCCGTTCTTCCATCTCCGCCTCACCGGGGGGATTGTGCGGGAGGTCCTCGGGCTGCGGCCGGATGTGGTGCACGCCTTTAAGCCGAAAGCCTACGCGGGCCTCACCCACTGGATCCTCTGGCACCTGCGCCGGGTGGGCTGCTTCCGGGGCGCGCTGGTGGTGGACACGGATGATTGGGAAGGGCCAGGGGGATGGAACGATCGCAATCCCTATCCTCCCTGGCAGCGCCGCTTCTTCGCCTGGCAGGAGCGCTGGGGGATGACCCATGCCGATGTCCTCACGGTTGCCAGCCGGACCCTGGAGACCCTGGCCTGGGCGATGGGGATCCCACCCCGGCGGGTTTTCTATCTCCCCAACGCGGCGTGGTTCGTGGGGCCACCTCGTCCATTGCCGTCTGATCCTCCCGTCGTGTTGCTCTATACCCGTTTTCTTGAGTTCCGGCTGGACCGCCTGATCGGGGTAATGAAAGCGCTTGCCCAACGTTCTCCCGATTTGCGCTTTCTTTACGTCGGGCAGTCTCTGGGGGATGAGGAAGCGCGTTTTCGGGAGGCCGTGGCGGGGGCGGGCTTAACGGATCGCGTCGATTGGGAAGGCTGGGTGGAGCCCGCGAGGCTCCCGGA
>JAUQQB010000008.1 GCA_030550075.1 Chloroflexota bacterium
CGTACCCTACTACAAACAGGAAAGACCCTTTGTTTGTAGTCGGGCACGGAGCGAAGCGGAGTGCCCGTCTAAGCGTTCACAAAAAGAGGACGGGCACTTACGTGCCCTACTACAAACAGGAAAGACCCTTTGTTTGTAGTCGGGCACGGAGCGAAGCGAAGTGCCCGTCACAGGCGCTCCTCTGGCCCTGGCACAAGGCCCTTCGGGCTGATCGGTGCCTCCCGGCAAAGCGGATTTCCAGCCCCCACAGGGGCAACCGGACAATTCCTGAGGCGCAGGCGATGACAGACGATCGAATGCTGGAGCTGGCAGGCCTGGATCCCCAGGCCCCTCCTCAATGGCGCTGGGTCCACCGCGCCTGCCCTGGGGCGCAGCGCATCGGGGTCCTATCGGCTTCCTTCAACCCCCCTACCCGGGCCCATGTGGCCCTGATGGAAAGCGCCCGGGAGGCTTTCGATCTGGAAGAAAGCGTGCTCCTGCTCGCCATCACGCATGTGGAAAAGCCGCTCGTCGGGTTCGGATTGCGGGAACGCCTGGAGATGCTGCGAGCCATCGCCCTGGGACGCCCCGGGTGGAGCATCGCCCTCTGCAACCGCGCCCGGTTCTTTGAAAAAGCCCGGGCGCTCCGAGAGGCGGTCGGGGAGGGGCCGGAGCTCTTCTTCATCATGGGCGGCGACACGCTGGTCCGGCTGTTCGATCCCCGCTACTATCCGGAGCTCACGATGGAATCCGCCCTGGAGCAGTTCTTCCAGACCGCCCGCCTGCTGGTGGCCCCCCGCCCGCCCTGGGATCACCCATCCCTGCAAGCCTTCCTGAAGGATCCAACACGGGAGCGGTATCAAGCGCGGATCGCTTTCCTTTCCCTCGACCCCGCTTTCGGGACACTATCCTCCTCGGAAGTCCGCCGGCGTCTGGCCCAGGGAGAAGCGGTGAACGCCCTGGTCCCACCTGAGATCCTTCCCTGGCTCACGAAGCCGGATGAGCAACCGGATCCGGAACACTTCGTTGGATGAAACATATAAGACGTCCAGGCGGTGAATCGTGTAATTCTCTGCATCCTCGGACTTTCCTCCTATTCAGGATTAGCACATTCGCTGTTAAGATCGAAGGGTAGAATGCTCTGACCTGGAGAACCTTGAGGGGACGGGATGAGGAAGCGAGGGCAGGCCCTGGTGCTGATCGCGCTGGCGTTCGCCGCGTTCTTAGCGCTGCTGGCGCTGGCCATTGATGGAGGCAACGCCTATGCCCAGCGACGGCGGGCTCAGAACGCTGCCGACGCGGCGGCCCTTTCCGCCACCCGCTGGTTGTGGGAGATCCGACGCCAGGGGGGAAACGAGACGGATCTCACCGCCGCGATCCAGGAGGCAATGAATGCTCATGGGCCGTTCAATGTCGATGACCAGCCCAACCGCTTTGAGGCCTCCTACGTGGACGAGGGAGGGAACGTCCTCGGACCCCTGGGCTCCGGGGTCATTCCGGGGAACGCGCGGGGCGTGCAGGTCACGGTGATCAACCGCTTCGATGCCTTTTTCGCTGGGGTCTTCGGCTTCGACCCCATGGAGGTCCGGGCGATCGCAACCGCGGTGTATCGTCAGGCTCCTGCGTGCGCCTTCGCCCTCTTCGCAGAGAACAACTTGCAGGCGGAGTTCCCTTCCCTCCAGGTTCAGACAGGTGGCATCCACGCGGGGACGGAGCTCACGCTCCGATGGTTGGGGGCCGTTCAGGGGCCCTGCGAATACGGCACGAGCGCCAACATTGAGGGGGGTGTGCAGTGCCAGGGCGGGCGGATCCAGGCGCCCTTCCAGCCGCTCCCAGCCCTCTATGCGATGAGCGATCTCGCCCCAGGCGGAGCCCTCTGGAACGCCTACACGGGGGATCGATATTGTATCCGCCCTCAAGCTCCAGGGCAACCAATCGTGCTGGATGCGCACCCGGCCGGGGCGGTGAATCCTCCCCCCAATCAATGCATCACCGCGCAGCGGGTTCGTCTGCGGGATGGGTTATATTACCTGGAGGGAGATGGACGGGTGATCTGGAGCCAGGGTCGGGCGGCGATCCGTAATACAGTCACCCTGGCCGCCACCGGCTCGTTGATTCTGGATGATTCCAATAACCGGTATGAGCTCCAACCGGCGCTGGACGATCCTCAGCGGGGCGCTCCGTTGCTGGTGGCCGGCCGGGCCATCACCATCACCACACCCAATTTCTGGTGGATTGGCTTGCTCCTGGCCCTCGATGGGCCAGTGAGGCTTTCGGTAACCATTCAGGCCTGGTCGGATCGCGGGGCGATTTATGGCCGGGCGCTGGATTTGAGGGGCGGGCTTTTTCAGCTTACCTATAATCCCACCGTGTGCTCTGCAAGGACCGCGCAGATAGAACTCCTGCGATGATGAGTGGGACACTGATCCTGGGGATCGGAATGGGCCTCATTGGCCTCCTGCTGGTCTGGCTCCTGTTTGATTCAGAGGAGGAGTCAGAGAAGGCGCCCGGCGGGGACTCGCTGGCCCTTGAGGGAAACCCGGAGGAAGCGTTCTTATCCTTCGTCTCTCAGGCATGGGGCCTGGAGATCGCTCCGGATCCCACGGAGGAGCGCCTGCAGGCCGCCTGGGCGTGGCTCCGCAAACGCCTGGCCTTGCTCCGAGGCCCCGGAGGACGGATCCGGGACTTCGAACGCGGAATCACACGCCGGCTGCGTCGGCTGCTGGCGGAGGCCGATCTCCCCTGGCATCCCCTGGAGTGGATGGGGCTGACCCTGGCGCTGATGGCATTGGGGGCCTGGATCGGCCTTCAGGTCTATCGTCTGCCCGGCTTCGCCTGGATGGGAGCGCTGACGGGAGGTGTGCTTCCCTTTCTGTTCGTTCGCCACCGCCGCGAGAACCGCCTTCGCCGTCTGGAGCTTCAGCTGGCCGATGCGCTGCTCCTCATCTCCCGCACCCTGCAGGCAGGCGGGAGCCTCTATACGGCATTTGAGGAGATCGCCCGTCAGTTCCCCCCTCCGATCTCTGAGGAGTTCCGGCGCGTGGTGCTGGAGCTGCATCTGGGATTCTCCATCTCCGAGGCGCTGGAGCATATGCGCGAGCGGGTGCCCAGCGAGGATCTCTCGATGGCCATTACGGCGATCCAGATCAACCGGCAGGTCGGGGGGAACCTTTCGGAGTTCCTGGAGAAGGTGGCTGCTCGGATCCGCGAGCGGGTCCACTTACAGAACGAAATCCGGGTGATGACGGCATCCTACCGGCTCAGCGCCCAGATCCTGGCTGTGCTCCCCCTGCTCCTCTGGCTGGTCCTCCTCCCTATTAACCGGCGTTATATGATGCGTTTCTTCACCAGCGGCGTCGCTGGTTACGCGATGCTCGGCCTGATCCTCCTCTTAGTTCTCCTAGGCCTTCTGGTGGTCCGTCGGATGACGCAGGTGAGCGTGTGAACCCGGCGGCACCCATTGATCGGCCGGCCATCCGATGGATCTAAAGACGCACCCTGGAAAGATGGCCAACAAGGATGAGCCTTCAGGCCCACCGCGCTGGCACGCGGGGTTGCCCAGTCAGGAAAAGTTGACCCCTTGCCGCAGCCTTCTATAATCCGGGGAAGGAAGCGCAGGGCCAGAGTTCCGCGGGATCTCGAACCAGGAGGGCGAGACGCTCCATGGCCTTCCTCATCGGATGGGAGGAACCGAGGAGCCCTTTCTGCCGCCTGCTCAAAGGACGCATGGACCTCTACCACGTGCCGTTTAGCGAACGGTCCTCGCGCATGATGATTTTCGCAGAGGACCTGCGCCCCGGGGTGCCGGGGTTATTCATCAAGCTGGCAGAACGCTGGGAAAAGCATCAGGAGAAGTTCGGGGATTATCGCCAGCGTCGGCCGATTGTCGAACGCCTGGTGTTTCTCAACCCGGATGGCGAGCCGTTTCCCAGCACGTTCACCTCGTATCCCCACGCAGTGTTTTTCCACACCCCCTGGGGGATTATCGGCTTGACCTTCAACGACCCGGAAGCCCTTTACATCGCCCTGCCTCCGGAGAGCATAGGGATCCAGTTCATTGCCCAGGCAGAGACGGCGCGAACCGACCGTCGCGGGGGGATCCTGCGGGGGGTGCGAAACCTGGCTTACACCACCAACGCTCGCCTGCGACTGAATCAGATCGAATCGGCAGGCCCCGGGCTGTTTCGGGTGACATTCATCATTGAACCCACGCCGGATGCTGCGGTCCTGCTCAACATCACGCCGCGCCTCGGGTTCAACCGGGCGATCCGCCCGCCTCTCCCGGTCTTCCTGGAGGCGGAGGCCCGCTGGCATGACTGGTTCGCGGCCGCCCCACCGGTCCGCGAGGATCTGGCGCCCCAGTATTACTACGCCTGGTGGGTGATGCGAGCAGGGTTGATTTCCCCCCGCTACTATATGACGCGGGAGGGAATGACCCCCAGCAAGATCCACTACGTAGGCGTGTGGCAGTGGGATGCGTGCTTCCACGCCCTGGCCTATCGCTACGTGGACCTGAAGCTGGCGGAGGATCAGATCCGCCTGGTGCTGGATCACCAGCGAGAAGATGGAATGGTCCCCGACGCCGTCCACGACGAAGGACGGGTGACCCATCTCTCGATCCCGGTGGATGCAGACGTGACCAAGCCTCCCATCACCGCCTGGGCAGCCTGGAAGATCTATGAGATGGGCGGGGATCGGGATTTCCTGGATGAGATCTATGAGCCCCTGGTGCGGTGGAACCGCTGGTGGTTTGAGCGGAACGACGACGACCGGGATGGCCTGTGCCAGTATAACCATCCGTATTCATCCGGATGGGACGATTCCCCGGTGTGGGACGGAGGGATGCCGGTGGAATCGCCGGATCTGAACACGTACCTGGTGATCCAGATGGAACATCTGGCCCGGATCGCGGAAGTGATCGGGGAGCCGGAGGATGCAGCACGGTGGCGGGCGGAGGTGGAGGCGCTCACCGGCCGGATGATCGACGCCATGTGGGACGAGGAGGCCGGGCTGTTCTGGCCGCTGCGGGGGGAAAAGCCGGTTCGGATCAAGACCCCGTTGAGCCTTTACCCGTTGCTCACCGGCCGGCTTCCGCCAGTGATGATGGAGCGCCTGATTGCCCATCTGGTGGATCCCCATGCCTTCTGGCCGCGTTACCCCATCCCCACGGTGGCCCTGGACGATCCGCATTACAATCCGGAGCAGATGTGGCGCGGCCCTACCTGGCTGAACATCAATCGCCTGTTCATCGAGGGGCTATCCCGATGCGGATACGCCGACCTGGCCCGGGAGCTGCGGCACCGGACCCTGCAGCTGGCGATGGGCCATCCGGATCTTTACGAGTATTACCATCCGGAAACGGGGCAGCGCCCGCCCCGGGCGGCCCCAATCTTCGGATGGACCTCCGCGGTGTTCATCGAGCTGGCCATTGAGACCAGCCGCGAACCCGAAACGTAAAGCGAAGGGAGAGTGGGGCAAGCGGCTTCGCCATTCGCCCGACCACCTCACCCCTCGGGCTCCCGATCAAGCAAACGCGGCTTGCTCCCACCGGGGAACGTTCGGGGCTGATTGGAGTGCCTGACGATCTTTGCCCGTTGAACCGTGAGATGCCGATTCACTTCTATTCAACACTCAAGAGGGAGATTGCCCTTGTGCCTTAATTCGTAACAAAGCTATCCCAGAAAGTATAGGGCCTCATCGAAGGGAGGGTCCGATGAGACTCTATATAGGTCTGACCGACAACGATTGGTTTCGCTTCTTAGCGCATCTCCGGCCGGACGAAGTGAATTTCTGGGTGCCAAACCCGCGGAGGACTTTTCAGGCGCTGGGTCCGGGGGAGATTTTCCTCTTCAAGCTCCACGCCCCCCATCATTTCATCGCCGGCGGGGGTTTCTTCGTCACTTACTCTGTGCTCCCGCTCTCCCTGGCCTGGCAGGCTTTCGGACCCAAGAACGGAGTCGCTGATGTAGAGGAACTACAGGAGGCGATCGGCCGCTACCGGGACCTGAGTCGGGAGGTCGATCCGCTCATCGGATGTCTGATCCTCACCCAGCCGTTCTTCTTCGAGCCCGAGGATTGGATCCCCGTTCCCGAGGATTGGAGTTGGGGGATTCAGCGGGGGAAGACCTATCGATTCGATGAACCATTGGGTCGGCGGCTCTGGGAGCAGGTGATCGATCGGCTGCAGCGAACCTCACCGGCGGCATCGGTGGATCTGCGCCCGGCGCGGGAAATCCCATCCGGCTATGGCTCGCCCTACCTGGTCCGGCCACGCCTCGGCCAGGGCGCCTTCCGTGTGCTGGTGACGGATGCGTATCAACGCCGCTGCGCCATCACCGGTGAACGCACCCTGCCGGTCCTCCAGGCGGCCCATATCAAGCCGCACGCCCACTCAGGCCCCCACGAGGTGCGCAATGGCCTGTTGCTACGGGCAGACCTTCATATCCTGTTTGATCGGGGATATATGACGGTGACCCCTGATCTCCGGGTGGAGGTCAGTCGCCGCATCAAGGAAGATTATGAGAACGGCCGGGAATACTATGCGCTCCATGGCCGTCCCCTGATGGTCCTGCCGCCACGCCCCTCGGATCGCCCGGCGCGGGAGTTCCTGGAATGGCATAACCAGAACGTCTTCCGAGGTTAATATGGACTTCGGTCCCATTCGCCGATCTCCCGATCCAGGACAGAGACAAAATTTCAGGTAGTGCTCACATTGCAAATGAAGCCGGATATTGGGGGGCTGGAGGCGCCGAAGGCGCGTCCCCACTCCGCCAACTTCCTTGCTTCTCCCCCTGGCCCTTCGAGCCCCGGGAAAAGAATGCGAGCACCCCTCCTTTTTCTTTTTGACCCACGGAGCGCAGGGAGACAGAACAGAGGTGGTGCCTTGTTTGCCAGACTTTGGACCCGCGCGGATCCCCTCCCTGGAAGCCGACAGGGTTGAATGCTTCTGACGCCTGGCTCCCAAGCCTACTCAGGATGGCAGTAAGCGCAATATGCACTCCATATTATTCAAAATTGGTATAAAATATTTTACCATTTATTGTTATATGTTTTCTTACCATCTGCACTCGAAACTTTTCAAGACATAATGCGGTATATCGAATAGAAAACTTGTGGCGATCTGAAAGGAGGCGCATCATGAGGACCTCATGGATGCGGTTGGGGATGGCCCTGACCATGGGCTTCCTCTTGCTGATCCTCCTGGCCTTTGGAACCGCCTGGGCAGCAGGAAGCGGCTCCACCAGCCTGGCCGCTGTGGTCTCCGGATGGACCGGAGGGCGCGAGATCGCTCCGCCCCGCGCAGAGCCTCAACAGGGTCAAGCGGGCACAAGTATTCAGGCGGATAAAACCGCCGAGGGCTTCTGGACCCATGTGATCACCTACGACTGGTCCCTCAAGAAGACCGTATCCCCGGATGCGCTCACGCTGGCCCGAGGGGAATCCGGGGAGGTTGCTTACACGATCACCGCCACCCGTCAGATCGCCGCGGAAGAGGAACGCACAGGCGTCCGCGGCTCCATCTGTGTAACCAACACCGGAGAGGTAGCTACGGAAGGATTGGCCATCACCGATGTGGTGGAGTTTAAGAACCCGCCGGTGGTGACGGATTGGACCCCATTCCTCACTGTAACCGTTGATGTCAGCGAGAAGCCAGCGCTCAATCCCGGGGAATCCCACTGCTATCCCTATGAGATCCCCTTCACGCCGCTTGCGGGTGTCACCCAGTATCGCAACCACGCGATCGTGACCATCCTGAACCATTCCGGCCACCTCGGCGAGCCCTTCGGGCCGGAGCCGAAGGAAGGTTTCTCGCTGCCGGAGCATCCTACCCTCGTGGAGGTGGATGCGTCGGCGACCGTGACGGATGAGGAGCACTGCCCTGCTAACTTTATTTGCGTGCCGAGCGAAACCGGGCCGTGGACGTTCCACGATTCCGGTTTTGTGTCGTTCCACAAGACCATCACCAATGAAAACGCCTGTGAGCTCACAGCTGAGCTCCATAACATTGCCACCCTCACCGAGTCGGACACCCATGAGACCCGCACGGCGGAGGCGGTGGTTCACCTGACGGCGCCGCCGTGTCCGGTGGGTTGCGTGCTGACCCTGGGCTTCTGGAAGACCCATCCAGATGCCTGGCCGGAGGGTCATCACCCGAATGATCTTTTCTTCTCCAGCGGCAAGACCTGGATGGAGGTCCTGTGGACGGCGCCGAAGGGCGATGCCTATTACATCCTGGCCCATCAATACATCGCGGCGGCCCTGAACGCCGCTTCCGGCGCTTCGATGCCTGCTGAGGTTCAAATGGCCTTTGACCAGGCAACAGCCTGGTTCAACACCCACAATCCGGGCGTCCCCGCTGCCTCTCCTGATGGTCAGACAGCGATCCACCTGGCGGAGATCCTGGCGGCCTTCAACGAGGGGCGGATGGGCGTGCCGCATTGCGAGGATGTGGCGGCCGGGCCGGCGAGCCCGATGAAGAAGGGCGGCCAGCGGCCGGAGACGCCGCCGGGCCTGGAGAAGCGGCCGGCCACCCCGCCCGGGTTGGAGAAGCGCCCGGAGACGCCCCCGGGCCAGGAGCACCGCCCCAGCACCCCGCCAGGCCAGGGGAAGGGAAAGGGGAAGTAGCCCGAGGGAGCGAGTCCACATGGCCCCCGAAACGGGAAAGCGATGGAGGCCGCCGGCTGGCGGCCTCCATCGCTTTTTTACCCCAGCCATGCCGGAAGCTCCGCGACAGAAGCCAGGACCGCATCCGGGCGGATGGGGCTGCTCAGATCCGCCGGCCGGAACTTCCCGGTCCGCACCAGAATCCCTCGCATCCCCACGGACTGCGCCCCACCCACGTCAATTTCGATATCATCCCCTACCATCGCCATCTGTTCCGGCGACATCCCCAGATCCTCCAGGACCATCCGGAAGAACCCCGGGTCCGGCTTACCGAAGATCATGGCCTTCTGTCCGGTGGCCTCCTCCAGGGCGGCCACGAAGGGGCCAACATCCAGTCGGAGCCCATCTGCCGCCCGCCAGTAACGGGTGCGACCCAACCCGATGAGTCCCGCGCCCTGCTCCAGGATCAGCCGGAAGGCCCGGTTTAGCCGCTCGAAGGTCCATGCTTCCCCCAGATCGCCGATCACCACATAATCCGGCCGCTCTTCCTCGTCCAGGATCCCCTCGAAATCCTCCCGTGCGCCTTCGGGGACCAGGAGATAGGCCCGGGCCTGGTGGTGGCGCAGGAAGCGCCCGGCCGCCCACGCGGGGGTGTAGATCTCCGCCGGCTCGGCCGGGAACCCCATGCGATTCAGCCGCTCGGCCAGGGCGCGACGACTGCGGGTGGTGGTGTTGGTGACGAAGCGAACCACGAGGCCGCGGGCCCGGAGGGCCCATACGGCTTCCACCGCGCCCGAGATCGTCCCCTCCGCCGTATAAAGGGTGCCGTCCAGATCGAGAAGCAGTGCCGTAAGCTCCCATGGAGAATGCATGGGGCCTTCCTTTCTATAACAGGGACCTCTAGCCTCTGGCATCGCACAGACACTTCCAGAGATGGATAGGCTCTGAACCGGCCCTCGAAGCGATGCGTATCTAATTACAGGAAGGATGGAGACGGCCTCATCGCCGCCTCCATGGTTCGGCGAGCTTCCCTACACATTCACAACAGGAGGTTAAACCATGCAGCGCCGTTCAGTCTTCCGTTTATGGATCGTGTCCATCCTTAGCTTTCTCGTTCTTTTCACGACTCCATCCGCAGGAAGGGCGATGGCGGAGCCAGCAACCGGAGGCTCCGGCAACAGCGTGATTGAGGATACAACAGGCGATGCAGGGGCGAATCCAGCCTTCGCGGACATCGTGAAGGCCAAGGTTACTCAGCTCGGCCGGGATCGCATCGTTTTCTTTATGGAGCTCGCCGCCCCCGTGCGACCGGATGCTCCGGTGCTGTATGCGTGGTTCATCAACAAAAAGGGCACTGATGATGCCCCGCTGGATCCTGGCGATTTCTCGGTGAACCTCTTCTTCGACGGCGCGCGTTTCTCCGCGAATCTGACAAAAGCAGGCCAGGCCGGCTGGCCCCTGGCAGGATCGCCAGCGGCCACGGTGTTGCTGGAGGGGCTGCCGTTCGAGGTGAAGGGCAACACCGTGCGCGTGTTGATAGATCATGCGCAGATGGAGACGCTGGAGGCGCGGGATCCCGATTTCGATGCCTTCAATTTCACCTGGTGGGCCGTCACCCGTTATAAGGCTTTCCCCTTTGCGCCTCCGAACACAGATCGGGCCTTCAACATACCGCCCTCGCCGGGGACCGATCGATGGATCTACCGCGAGGCGCCGCCGCAATGAGCCTTTACCCCCCTTTCCCTGGGTCTCTGGGAATTTGTGGGGTGATGATATACTGATCATCTTTCTCTTTCAGGCGTGTTGCCTGTGTCTCCCATCTATACCGGGCCATAGGGAGGGGAGAGACGAACACTCGCGGGATTGGGAAGACCCCTTTCAGCGGCCTTCCCGACCCCAAAAGCCGCTCTATTTATGGATTTATGGATGCACCTGGAGCGCAAAGGGGAGCTCCCATCCCGGGCTTTCCCCGAATGGACCGGAGACGGGGAGATGCGTCATCGACGGCCAGAGATACCATCCGAGGCGGACGCGATACCGGCCAGGGGGCGGGGAGGGCAATTCCACCCTCAGAGGAACGCGTTCTCCAGGGGGCCACATCGATGTGAGCTGGAATCGATCCTGCTGGGCGACCAGCCGCCCTCCCTCGTCCACCAGATGAACAAACAGCGTATAATTTCGATCCAGCGGCCTCAGAGCCCGCCAGCTCAGCCACAGCTCGAAGGGCTCTCCAGCCCGGATCCCGGTCGGCCATTCCGCGCCGTCGAGCTGGAGCATCCCCCCAAAGGATACCGCAGAAGGAAGTCCAGGGATCGCCCGCCGGACGATCAGCACGCGCGGCAAATCCACCCCATCCGCCCCGCCGTTTGCGACGCGCCAGCGCTGGCCGGCCGGCCCGCTATACAGCCCCACACGAATTCGATAGGGGCCAGGCGGGAGCTCCGAGGGGATCCGCAGGATGTGATCATCGCGGTAATGTTTCTCCGGATCCCATCGCCGGGTGGGGACATCGCCAGGATGAACATGGTCGCTCTGAAACGCTTGAGCCCACGAAGAGGGTTGATCCGCTGGGATCCCGTGGACATAAACATGGGCGTCTTCATCCAGGCCAACAAGGGGACGCCACCACAGGGTCAGCCGCACGGTCTCTCCAGGAGAGGCAGCCCAGCGATCGATCTGATAGCCCACCAGCCGGATCTGACCCTCGAAGTCGGTTTGAATGGAAAGGTCAACGCCGGGGGGACGGTCCAGCGGCACACGGGTGATCGCCCACAGGCGATAGGGAAGGTGGAAGCTGATGGCGAGCAGGAACAAGAGAGCGGCCCCCAGGGCTCCCCACGAGGGTGCCGGGCTCCGGTGCCCCTGCATCTTCCCATCAGGGAGCGCAGGGGCGGCCGGCCGGGTCCGGCGACGCCGGAAGATCGCCCATATCGGCCATCCCATCCAGAGCCCAAGGGCAAGATGGTCAAAAAAGCGCCAGATCCACCGCCCAGGGAACCACAGGCGAACGCGGTGGGTCCCGGCGGGGATCTCCGACCAGAGCCAGCCGGCGCGCGCCTCCACCCACATCAGAGCCGGCTGGCCGTCCACAGTGACCATCCAGCCGGGGTATCCGAGGACCCCAAAGCGAATCGGGGTGCGATGAGGGACAGCGATTTCCCAGCTCTGATCCAGAGGCCCCAGGCGGAGCGTTCGCACGGTCGCTTCAGCAGGCAGAGAAGTTCGATCCAGGCGACCCGGCTCCTCGCCGCGCTCATACGCCCGACGCATATCGGGGAACAGCTCCGGCCACCCCTCCACCCATTTCGGAAACAATTCACCGGTGGCAGTGAGGCCAGGGTAAAGGTGTTCCCGCTCATAACGGTGCAGATCCGCCAGGGTCCCTCGAGCGAAGGGAACGCGGGATCCGCCGTCGTAAACGAACCCCAGCGTCCCCAGAATGAGTAAAAAGGAAGCAGCGAAAGCGGTGGGCCATCGGGCGGAAGGTTTCGCCGTTTCAACGGAGAAGCCGATGAGAAGCGCCACGATCAACCCCGTGGGGCCCAGCCAGCGCCATGGGAATTGCACGTAGGAAAGGCCCGGGAGGATGGTCCAGAGCAGGCGGGAAGCCGGCGTCATCAAAACGATCAGCAACAGTCCGATCCCCCATCCCCATAACGCCCCAAGGCGCATGGCCCGACGACGACAGGGAAGCCCATAAGCCAGAGAGGGAACAGCCAGCAGGACCTGGTGCAATCCGATCGTCAGAATCAGAGGGCGGTTTCCCCAGCGATCGTCCTTCAAGGGAGATAATTGCAGAAGCTGAGGCAGGCTCCGAAAATGATGGACGACCTCATAGACCCCGGTGCGGGCGCGCTCCAGGCGGACTTGTGGAATTTCGGTGATGGAAGGGCCGAGATAGGGCATCGCCATGCCTATCCCCAGCGCGAAGGCGATGAGCATCCTGGGCCATCGCTTCCGGTCGAAGCCGATAGCAAAGCCCAGGAAGAGGGCATACGAGAGAGCCAGCAGATAGCCCATCCATGCGGTGAGATTGTGGCTGAGGCCCAGGAGCGCGACCGTGAGGGCCAGGAACCCGCGCCTTGCGAATCCACCGCCTCGCAATGCTCCATCGACGCTGATCAGCAGCCAGGGCAGCAGCGTGATGGCCAGGTATTGCGGATAGTTGCTTTGCTGGAGCTGGAACGGCATGTAGCCGAAGGCGAGGCCAGCCGTCATCGCAGCGGCGGGGCTCAGTCCCCAGCGTCGGGCCAGACCATACACCCCTAGGCTTCCCGCCAGCGTGGCGATCATAAGGGTCAGCTTCATCGCCTGCTCGATGGAAAGCCCGAATCCCATCGAGAGGACTGCGATGGACCAGGGGAATAGCGGGGCGTGGAAGAGGAACAAGGGATAACCCACCCCGCCCGCGAGGTCCGGTGCCCATCGGGGATACAGGACGCCCGCCCGCCACATGCGAATCATCTCGAGGGCGCGATACGCATGCAGCAGAGCATCTGCCTCCTGGGGAAGGCCCGGTTGATGGAATCCTTCCCACCAGGCCGTGAGCCCGATGAGGATCCATACCATTCCCAGCTCGCGCAGCGTTTTCATCGATCGACGCGACGCTCAGGATCTGGGCTTTTCAGGCCGAGAAGGCTGCTTTCGGCAGCCCAAGTGTTGGTTTAGTAACCAGTGGTGCTAGTTTGAACGCGGTGGGCTTTTTGCAGGCCTTTGCCCCAACCCCTGAAAAACCCCCACTCGCATCATCGGTTAGTAGTTACATGATTGAGGTGCAGTTGACTTTTCCCCCTAGGTTTTTGGGGCTGGGCCGGGCGTCAGGGATGTCCAGCTCGCCTCAAAAGCAGATGTTCCACTGATCATCACGAGCACGGGCGAATGGGAAGATCTATGAAGGCCCCATCTTTAGCAGGGAAAGAATATGGATTGGTTTGAACAGACGCATGCCGACCGCTCCGCCAATCATACAAACCGATCCTTACAGCGGTCGGCTGAAATCCGGCATGAACCGGGAACGTTCGAAGCTCCAATAGGCTCTCTGTGCCCGGGATTTGCTCAAAGGAGATCGCTCCATACCAAGGTGGACCATCCGCTTGAGCAAGAATATGCCCCTTGGGGTCCAGCAGGTGCACCGCTACCGAGAGGAATGGAGAAACCGGACCATAGCGCGCCCAGCGTAGATAAACCCGAGTCGTCGAGGCGCGTGCGCATGCGAGGCCTTCTTGCAACATTAATCCCTCGGAGAAGACCACATGGACCGGTGTAAGCTGAGCCTCAGACTTCAACAGCAACTCGCTCCGAGGGCCAGTTTCCCGATAAACCGTGAAAAGAATCAGGTCGGCCTTCTCCATTTCCTGGAGTAACTCCTCAGGCCCAGCTAGTTCCCCAGCGGTCTGAAAGGCGTAGCCTTGAGGTCGATGGAAGGGGAGATCTACACGCAACAACTTTACCTCAGGACGCGAGGTGGAGTTGGCGATCAGGAGGGTCTCCGGGAGAAGGTGTCCGCCGAACACCAGGGCCCCCTCTGATCCCAGCGGGAAGATCCGGGTGTTGAAAGCGATCCACTCTGGGAAGTTCGCAAGAAGGGCACGGCGCACCGAGGCGGATGATGGGATGCCTTTGAGGCGCCATAGCGGCTCCAGGGCCATGACGTGCAAATCTATTTGCCGCTTGCTGATTACCCCGGCGAGCGCGATGACGGCTGCCAGGGCGAACCGATCAAGCGTTCGAAGCCATGAGGAAGCAGAGAACGGCGCTTTTAAACGGGTCGCCCAGAAGAGCGCTGCGCCGACGCTTCCAAGATAGAGCAAGCGAGGGCCATGGAGGAAGTATCCGGTTGGGAGTAATAACACGGAGGGCATGATGGCCAGCAGGAAGAAGAGAAGCCCCGCGCTTCCAGCTTGCCGCCTGGATCCCTCCTTAAAGGCAATCCAGGACAACATGATCCACAGGAACGCGAGCCCAAACGTTAGATTTGACCTTGTCTCTCCGAGCAATCGGTTCAACCCTGGAATGAGAGGTAAGGCAAAAGCCTGGAAGGCGAAACGGAAGCGCTCGATGAGATGGTCCGGGCTCATCATAGTTTCCGGAGGCCTGCCGTGAGGCAGGGCCTGATACAGAAGCGCGTATCCAACGCCGGCGACCAAGTAAGGTAGCCAGCGACGACTGTGGGAGGAAGCGAGGCGATCCACGCCGGCGAGGAATATCCCCATCAGGACGCCTGTTTCATGATTCAGCAGGGCCAGGCACAAGATCACTGCGAGCAGGAGGTGCTTCATCCAAATACGGAGCCTGAGGGCGACGTAGAGGATCCCCGCGCTGAGGAAGAAAGCTGTTTGCCATATATGCAAGGAAAAAGCAGGGGTTAGGATCGGTTGATAATGGAGAGGAAAGAGCCCGAACACTGCACCACTAATGATGGCGAAGGGTCGCAAAGAAGGCAATTCTCGAAGTAACCGGACCAGCAATGCGATGTTCAGTAAATGGATAGCAACGGCGCTGAAATGGAACACTATAGACGCGAGAGGCCCTGAGACCGAGAACACCGCACGTGTCCATAACAGAACAAGGGGGCGATAATAGCCATATTCGGGCATCGGTCGAAGCAAATCCAGCCACGGTCGGCCCTCCACCAGGGCCAAGTGAAGGAGATCATCATAGAAAAGCGGGAAAAACAGACTGGGCTCATAGATAACCCATGGGATTATGAATAAAACACATAGATCCAGACATAGGCGCCAGGGCCTCCTCAGTTTCACGATCGATTTCCTCCTTAAAAGACCCAGAGGGATTAATCTGTCCCTAGAATCCGGAGCTCTCTCTAACCGTCCCCAAAATCCCCAGGATGCAAGAAGCGCTCCAGCCTGAATTTACGAGCTGTCGAAACAGGGAGAGGGGGTCCCTTACCCCCTTGGATGGAGGCCAACTGCGTAAGTCCTACAACGGTAGTTACACAGGCAAGAAACATTGGGGCAAGGCAGACGATCTAAGGCAATCCCCGTCGTTTTCCGCCCCCATTTGTTTGGGATATTGCATCAGGCTTCGTGAGGAGCAATCCCCGAATTACCTGCATATAAATCCCAATCCGCTCCTGTCGCATTCCCCGTTTATGCCCCAGAGCGGCTTTAGCTCCTTCCATGCCGATTTGCCAGAGATACTGTCCGATCAGGAAAACCCGAAGGGCAGCTGCGACAGCTGGACCGTGATACTTCCAGAAGTAGCGAATCTTGCTCCGCTGAAAAGCCAGATGTTGCACTGCCGGCACCTGATCGCTGCTACGTCCTCCATAGTGGATGATCTTCGCCCATGGATAGTAAAACACCTGCCAGCCCGCCGCACGAATCCGCCGGCACCAGTCCATCTCCTCTGCATACATAAAGAATCCCTCATCCATCGGCCCAACCTGCTCCACTACCTCCCGTCGGACCAGCATGGCGGCTCCCGTGACCCAGTCGACCTCCTGGATCTCATGATCCGGGCGATCCAGCACGTAATAGTGCCGCAGGATCCCAGGAGGCGCATAGGGTTGCCACCATGTGCTTTCAAAGAGGGCCGTCCAGAACGTGGGGAACCGTCGCCGGGAGGATTGAACCGTCCCGTCGGGGTTTAACAACTGGGGGCCGATCACACCCGCCTTCGGGCGCGCATCGGCGAAGGCCACCAGGGCTTCAATGGCTCGATCCAGAACGAAGGTGTCCGGGTTCAGCAGAAAAAAATAGCGCCCGTGGGCGATGGCCATTCCCTGATTGTTCGCGGCTGGGAAACCCTGGTTCGCGGGATTGGTCAGGAGATGGACTTCTGGAAACATCTCCCGCACCCGCTCGAGGGTCCCATCGGTGGAGGCGTTGTCCACAACGATGATCTCCCCCTTCAGCGCTCCCAGCGCTTCTCGCACCGAGGTGAGGCAGGGAGCGAGCCACCTCCACACATTCCAGCTCACGATGATGATGGAGACATCCATTGCCGATTCGACAGGTTGTGTGATCGGGCGACGCGGCACCGCGCCCCTCGATTCCTCTCCCTACGGTCCGAAGGGTATGGGTTGTGGAGACTGCCCTCGGCGGCCTCCACAGCCCCTCTAAACGAATCTATCGGTTCCGACGCAGGACGTGATCTCCAAGCGCCCATAAGGCCTGCCAGGCGGGGCCCTCCGGCAGGCCCTGAAGATGGGCCCGACCCTGACCGATGAAGGCCTCCGCTTCCGCGATCGAACGCGTGATGGCCTCCGAATTCCGGATCCGTCGCACGGCCTCCTCGATCAGCCCGTCATCTTCTCCAGAGCTTCCTCCCAGGATCCGAGGGATCAGCGGATCCTCCGGGTGCTCTTCCAGGTAAAGTAGCACGGGGAGCGTCGCCAGCCCCTGTCGCAGATCGTTGCCGATGGGCTTGCCTAGGATCTGCACATCCCCTGTGAAGTCCAGGACATCATCCATAATCTGAAAGGCCATACCCAGAGCGACCCCGTATCGTCGTAGGGCTTCTACCTCCGATTCTGAGGCCTGAGCCAACACCGCTGCCGCCTCGGTCGCCAGCTCGAACATCGCGGCGGTCTTGGCATAGATCCGCCGCATATAATCTTGCCGACTTCGCATCGCCACGCGGTCGCCGAATTGCTGTTGCAACTCCCCTTCGCAGATCGCCATTAACGTGCGGGCGAAGATCGCCATGACCCGGACATTCTCCGTTCGCGCGGCCAGGGAGGCCGCATAGGCGAAGAGGTAATCTCCCGTCAGCACCGTCGCTGCCGGGGTCCAGATAGCGTTCAAAGTGGGGATCCCTCGGCGGAGGAGAGAGCCATCGATCAGGTCGTCATGGACTAAGGTGGCTGTATGCAGCATTTCGACAGCCGCGGCCAAACTGACCATTGCTTCATCTGCTGGCTGATAGAGCCGGCCGGTGAGAAGGACCAACAGGGGACGGATGCGTTTTCCCCCCGCTCTCAGCAGATGATCCACCGCGGTCCTCAGAGGCTCGAAGGTCAAGGGGATCTCTCGCATTCGAGCTTCGACCCGCTCCAGGTCCTCGCGGAGCCACTCCTGTACGGTCTGTAGCGCAGATTCAGTATGTGTCGTGAAAGGCATTTCCGCTCTACCCAGTTCAGGATGCCGCTAAAGGGCACAAGGTCATTCATTCATTCATTCATTTTAAAGCAGTCTGCAGGTTCTGCCACCTGCCACGATCTTCCACCTGGCTTTTTAATAATCATACACCATGGGCCTCCATACCCCCGTGGCAGGAATCGGGCATCGGGGAGCCTCCCGACGGGGCATCTTCGACGCATTAGGAGATACACTCTCCAACATTCGGGGGTTCACGCCCCTATTCGTGGACGGCTGGGGCCGGCCAAGAGACCCGCTGTCATCGGCTCGAGTAAAATACCGGAAGGAGCCGGGCTTTGCAACGCCGCTTTCGGATACTGCCAAAAACCCGGGTCTTCGCCACTCAGACAGGTATCCATTTCAGGGCCAGGAAAAGGGTAGCCAGGCAAGGGCTGACGCCCAGGACGATCCACAAAAGGTTCCAGACGCCGGGGAGGCGCTGCTGGACCATGCATGGGAAAGCCTGGAGGATCTGCTGGCGCAGCGCCTCCAGGCTTTCCCATGGACCAGGAGATTGAGGGGCTCCATGAATTCGTGTGGTGCCTTGAGGAAGGCCTGAGCGCGCTCGAGGTCGTGGAGAACGAAGAAGCGGCGGGCCAGGGTCTGGAGGCCCTCCGGGCAGTAGTGGTATTGTATATTGTAGGAGAAAGCGCCCAGGCGCTCATGGAGGATTTCCCTGGTGATGGGATTCATCACCAGAAAGGCAGCGGCGGTAAAGGAATCTTCGCGAGCAACTATTCAGCCGGGCCACATTCCGTTCGGAGCTCCCGCGAAGCGGCGGAAGGGCCCCACCCCCCTTTCTCCCCCCTCCCCACGGCCCTTTGGGCCGTGGGGAGGGG
>JAUQQB010000351.1 GCA_030550075.1 Chloroflexota bacterium
AGGACCTCATAGATGTAACGATGGATCCCGGCGCTCCGATAGGACGCCTCGCCGGCCAGCAGCTGGGCGTTCAGGGCGATTCGAATCCTGGTAGAATTCGAAAGCACGCAGGAAGCTCCCGGAGCGGAGTGGATATTTTACATTATTCTACTCAATAGACCATGCCGGCCATGTTGCCATTCATTCGCGAACGGGGAATGCCTGGACAGAGTAAGTCACAGGGGATGGCGGGCGGCTCCGCTGCCCGCTCCACCCCCTCCAACCTCAGGATGGAGGAGCCTGAATGCCGCTTTTGCTTCGTGAGGAGGATGTGCGGACGTTGCTGTCGATCTCCGACGCCATCGAGGCGCTGGAGCAGGCCTTCCGGGTCCAGGCGGAGGGTCAGGTCACATATGTGCCCCGCTCCCGCGTTCGCTGGCCCCGCGGCGCCCTCCACGTAATGGCCGCGGGGGGTCCCGGGATCGGTTACGTCGGTCTGAAGGCCTACACGACCGTCGGTGGACAGGCCCGTTTCGTGGTGTTGTTGTTCGACAGTGAGAGCGGAGCGCTGGTCGCCCTGATGGAGGCCGATATGCTGGGCCGCCTGCGGACGGGGGCAGCCACCGGCCTCGCCACGCGCTACCTCGCCCGTCCCGATGCTCGAATCGTGGGGATGTATGGGACAGGGCGCCAGGCGGCCACCCAGTTGATGGCCGTCTGCGCAGTCCGGACCATCGAGGAAGCCCGGGTCTACAGCCCGACCCGGGAGCGTCGGGAAGCGTTCGCCCGCCGCATGGCTGAAACGCTGGGGATCCCGGTGCGGGCAGTGGATCGACCGGAAGCTGTCGCGGAAGGGGCGGACATTCTGATCACGATCACCTCCGCCCGGGAGCCGGTCCTGCGGGGTGCCTGGGTACGGCCGGGGATGCATATCAACGCCGCCGGCTCCAACGCATTGATCCGTCGGGAGCTTGATGAGGAAGCAGTCACCCGAGCGGATCTGATCGTCATCGATGCGCGGGATCAAGGGAAAATCGAGGCAGGCGATTTCCTGGAGCCCCTGGAGCGGGGGCGGTTACAATGGGAACAGATCCACGAATTGAAAGACGTTGTGACGGGGCGGGTACGGCGCACGCATCCGGATCAGATCACGCTCTTTAAATCCCTGGGCGTCGCCCTGGAAGACGTGGCCGTCGCGGCCCTGGTCTATGAACGGGCGCAGGCTCGAGGGATTGGCGAATCGTTCCCCCTGCTCGAGGTCCCGCTGGTGGGCTGAAATCATCAACGTAACGATGGGGGACTTTGAAGATCGGGTCGCCTTCGATCCGGAGGGCTTTGTGGGGCTGTCCCGCTGGCCATCCCGATTGAGCCGCACCGAAGAGGGAGACCACCATAAACGGGGTGCAAGCGATGCCGGAGCTTCCTGAAGTCGAGACACTGGTCCAGGAACTGCGTCCTCAGGTGACGGGGCGCCGGATCGACGACGTGATCCTGCACTGGCCTGGATGTGTGGCCACTCCCTCTCCACGCGCGTTCATCCGGCGGATGAAAGGACGGATCATCCGGGAGGTCCGCCGGCGGGGCAAATTCCTCTGGTTCGTCCTGGACCATGGGGCATGGCTGGTCCACCTGAAAATGACCGGCCGCCTGTTTCTGCTCCCCATGTCCGAACCCGATCCTCATGCCCGGGCCGATTTCGTGATGGATGATGGACGCATCCTCCGGTTCCAGGATCTCCGCAAGTTCGGCCGTCTCTATTGGGTCCCCGATCCGGAGCCTTTTTTCCGGCCCCTGGGGCCGGAGCCGCTGGATCCCCGGTTCCGGCCCGAGGATCTCGCCCGGCAGCTCGCCGGCCGCCGGGGACGCCTGAAAGCGCTGCTTCTGAATCAATCGGTGATGGCCGGGATCGGGAACATCTACGCGGACGAGGCGCTCTGGCGAGCGGGCCTGCATCCGATGCGCTCCGCGGCTTCCCTCAACGGCGAGGAGATCCGGCGCCTGTGGAAGGGCATCCGGGAGGCCCTCCTCGCTGGCCTGCGCCATCACGGGACCACCATTCAGTGGTATCGCCGGCCGGAGGGAAGCAGCGGAGCGCATCAACGCTATCTGCGGGTTTACGGGCGCGCGGGGCGGCCGTGTTTCCGTTGTGGAACTCCCATCGTCCGTCAGGTCCTTCAGGGCCGCAGCGCCTACTTCTGCCCCGTCTGCCAGCGATAGTCTGCCTGTAGAGGACACCCGCATTGACGGGCATAGACATGGCCTTCCATGGGAAGGGGTTCTACCGGTCTTTCCCACCTTTTCCATGGCCCAGAGGATCGCAGAGGAAAATAACTGTTCGGCCATTCTCACGCAGCATAATCCGGAAAGGCGCGCCGCCCCAGAGGGCCGTGGGGAGAGGGGATCAAGGGGGGTAGGGCCCTTCCGTCTTCGCAAAAGCTTCGACCCGGATGGGGCCGGGTTGCATCCCTACCGGGAGAGAACATAAAACCCCAGGAAGGGAGGCCTATTTGTGGGCGGTTGGCGTGGATCTGGCCTGGTCTCCCCGGAACCCAACGGCCGCGGTGGTGCTTCGCTGGGAGGATGATCGCTGGGAAATAGAAGCATGGGCGGATGATCTGGGCTCCGACGCGGAGATCCTGGATTTCCTGGCCCCCTATCGGGAAGGTCCATGCATCATCGGGATCGATGCGCCGCTGATCGTCCCGAACGAAGAGGGGTCGCGGCCCTGCGATCGGTGGATCGCCTCCCGGTTCGGACGCCACCATGCAGGGGGCTATCCGGTGAACCGTCGCTGGCTCCGCTCCTTCGGTGGCCTGCGGGGGGAAGCCCTGGCCCAGGCTCTCATGGCCTGGGGGTTCGTTTTACAACCGCCCCCTGCTCCACGGGCCCGGATTCGCGCGGTGATTGAGGTCTTCCCCCATCCCGCGGCGATTGTCCTGTTTGGCCTCCAGCGGATCATTCGCTATAAACGATTGAGCCGGGGTCCATGGATCCGGGGGTTGCGCCGATGGCATCGCCAGTTGCTCGCTTTAGAACATTTCCATCCCCCTCTCCGCTGGCCGGAGGCCTGGCGGTTCCCTCTGTTGAGGGGCCAAACCCGACGAGCCTTAAAGGCATGGGAGGATCGACTGGACGCCGCCTTCTGCGCTTATGTGGCCGGTTACGCGTGGTTCCATGGGCCGGTCGGATACGAGCAAATCGGCGATCTGCGCGATGGGTATGTGATCATTCCGCGCCGCATCGCCTGATCGATTTCCCAGCCCTTCAGGCGGAGTGAATCATCCATGAGCGAGGAATGGCCGTGTTGTAATGAGCCCATGCCCGAGGAGATCCGGAAAGGCCTGGAGCAGTTCAACGCCGGAGAGTATTTCGAGCAGCATGAGATCCTGGAACACGCCTGGCGCGCGGAGACGCGTCCGGTTCGCGAGATCTATCAGGGTATCCTGCAAATCGGCGTGGCGTGTTATCAGATCCAGCGAGGCAACTACGCGGGCGCGCTGAAGATGCTGCGGCGCGGCCTGGCCCACCTTTCCCGCGCGCCGGATCGCTGTCAGGGAATTGACGTGGCACGTCTGCGGGAGGATGCGCGCCGCCTGCTGGAGCGCCTGGAGACCGCAGGGACTGAAAGGCTTCATCACGTGGATAGGAGGTGGTTCCCTCGTGTGATATTCGAGGAACGGATGTGATAGAATGAGGGCAGGTCAAGCGTCAGTTGAAACCTGAAAGCAGGGAGAACAGGATGCCCGCTCAGCGGCAGGAGATCGCGCCCGGAATTGAGGTGAGCCCTGAAAGTGGCCGGTGGTGCTCCGGTGATCAGGGGCATGCGCATTCCGATCCGGGCGATTATTCGCGCCCTCGCTGATCTTGAAACTGGACTTTGGACAAACTCCTCCCTTTCCTCAGGATGGGGGATTGGGGGTGGGTG
>JAUQQB010000352.1 GCA_030550075.1 Chloroflexota bacterium
TGCCAGCGTCCCATGCGGACCCCAGGCCGGAAACCTCCCGGAGGCCACGCGCTGGGTTGCCTGGGGCTCCTGCAGGTCGATCACCCGGATCCCACCCGTGCCATCCATAAACGCCAGCCGTCGCCCATCTGGGGACCACGTAGGCCAGGCGGCACCGGGCCCGGCCACCTGCACTGTCTCTCCGCTATCCAGATCCTTCACGAAAACCCCGACCCTGGTGATCCGGTAAGCCAGCCGTCGCCCGCCTGGTTGCCATGCCGGCTGATCAGCGCCTATGGCGATCCGCATCCCCCGTCCGTTCGCATCGACTACGTAAAGGACATAAGCCCCCACCTCTGTCTCGTGGATCGTATAAGCCAATCGCCCGACCGGGATCGGCGGTGGGAGTGGCGTGCCCTCCCCTGGAAGACTTCCGGGGATGGGGGTGGGCGTTGCTTGAAGACAGACGGCTCCTGCTTCCTGAGCCTTTTTCTGAATCTCAGGATCTGCGAAGAGGCGGAGGGCGGCCTGATACTGGATTTCCGACGGGCAGCTTTCCCCTTGCGCCGATAGGAGGTCTCCATAGGCCACATGGGCTTCGAAGAGACGGCGCGCGGTGTCCCGATATCCTGGGTTCAGTACATAGACCTCCTGGAGGCGCTGGATCGCCTCTGGCCAGTTCACCCCCCAGTAATCCCGAGCGGCCAGATAGAGGGTCGCCAGCCGGTAAGCGTCGGATGCTTCCGGCGGCAACGGCCCCAGGCGTGCGGCCTGATCCAGATAGAAAAGTCCTTCCGCCAGGTGTTCTTCCTCGCCTTCCAGCAAGCGCATTCCATGGCGAAGAGCGGCATCCCGTAGCATGGAGACGACCTCGCGGGTTCGAAAAGTGGGGTCGCGGTTTTGGATCTGGAGGAGCAGCTCGACCGTGCGAGGGAAATCTTCCTGGGCATAAGCTTCCCGGGCAACCTGAAAAGCTTCCTCCAGAACCACCGAGGGTGGGATCGGGGTGGGCGTCGGGCGAGCAGCGATGCGCCGGCGAGCCTCCGCAAGGGCCGCCTCCACCGTTGGGTTGGCTGGGCGCAGGCGACGCGCGCCTTCCAGGAAGGCCAGCGCCCGCTCGTCCTGGCCCGCCTCTAGCATGTCCATCGCCTGACGGATCGCGGCGTCCACCGTGGCCTGAACCCGTCGCTCCCGCTCAGCGGCTCCATGTTCCCAGCCCATCCGCCAGCCCGCGAGAGCTATTCCCCCAATCAGCCCGAGGGAGATGAGGGTCATTGTGATCCCCGCCAGCCCGCGGCGGAAACGCCGAACCGAAACGTCGCTCATTCCTTAACCTCCAGCCGGATCATTTTCTTCCCCTTCAAGATGGACCACCCCACCGCCTATTCGCAGCGCTTGATCTGAGAGGTTCGGATCAGTGGGGTGAGCCCGGCTTCCGGCGGCTCGCCATAGGCTGGGTACCAGCAAGGCCCATGCCATAGCTCCTAGGGCCACGCCAAACCACAGGGTGGCGAGCCGGATGAGCATCGTGGCCGTCGCAGCGATCTCCCGCGGCATGCCCTGCACAAGCAGCAATCCCGCCAGGCTCGCTTCCGCGGCCAACAACCCTCCGGGAAGAAACGAGGCTGCCCCGGCTAGCGTGGCGAACGCCAGTGTGAAAATCGCCCGCCGCGCTAGGGAGAGGTCCATCGGCACCCCCAGGCCATGGAGGATGAGGGCGAAGGCCAGGCCCTCAGCACCCCATGAGATCAGGCCCAGGCCGATGGCAAAGAGCAGGTTGGGAGGCTGAACCAGGCGATGCGCGCTTTCGTAGAAGCGTAGCAGGCCGGGAAGGATTCGGGAAAGGATCGGCCATCCCGCCAGCCGGTGGAGGAAAGGTTCAGCCCGAGGCCAGAACCAAGCCGCCAGCACCAGGAGGCCCAGTCCAAGGAGGACGCCGCCAAGCACCGGGAGCCCGGCAGGATAGGCGCTGATCCCCAGGCCGGCCAGCAAGACCATCGCCAGGCCATCAGTCAGCCGTTCGGCGAACACCACGGGGAGGATGATGGAGATGGGGGTCCCCCGTAATCGCCAGACCAGCAAGCTTTTCACCGTTTCCCCTAACTTGCCTGGGGTGAGGACCATCGCTAAGCCAGCGGTGAATATCACCGCGCTGGCAGGCCACGGAAGCGCGGCCCCCACCCAGCACAGATACAGGTGCCATTTGAGGAATCGCAGGCCGTAATTCAGCAAAGTGAGGCCCATGATCACTGGAAGCCATTCCCAGGGAAACCCCTGAAGATGGCGGGCCATTGCATGGACATCTCCAAAGACCATCAGGGCGGCCAGAACAGCGATGCCCAGAAGCAGGGAGGGACCGATTCTTAGGCCCGGCGCTGCGCCCGGGAGCCCAGGAGCTGTAGCGCTTTCGGCCTCTGGCCGTGTATGTGGCTTGCTCCAGTTCGTCATCAATTGAACCCCTCGAGATTCCCTTCGATCTTGCCCCATGTTAAACTCATTGGGTAGTTTTGGAGAGATCCGGTCGACGTTCCTCTGCACAGGTCCTTTCCCGATCACCCTCGGTATCCAGTTATTGAGCCTTGTCTTGCTAAAGTAACAATCCGGAAGCCAATCGGGTGCTTCATCGAGAAGGGTGGGGATCCCTCCCCCTTTCCCCACGGCCCTTTGGGCCGTGGGGAAAGGGAAGAAAAAACGTTTCGGGGCGGGGTGGGGTCTCGTTCTAGCATCCCCTGCTTTCAGGTATTTCTTTCACACCGCGAGACTCTATGAACCCTCCAAAGCAATTAATGATCGAAAATTAGCCGGTCTGTTCCGGCCCCTGTTCAGATGGCCAGCCTTATGAAAGGATTCTGGTTCGCTGATCCCCCTATCCGGGGGGTTTTGAGGGTGGGCGGGGACCCCAAGGCATCCCCGCCTATCCAGAGGATCAAATCGGGGAGGGAGGAAGTGGGGAGGGGCTCGCTTCGTCCAATGTCCAGAACCTTAAATTAGTGCCCGTGGGGCGAGGTATGCCTCGCTCCTACAATTCTTCCTGTGGCTTCATGGAGGCGGAGCTGAAAATGGTCAAGCAGCTAAAAAGGTGGAAAGGGCTATCCACAACTGGTCCCCTTCGTCCAGAAGGCCGAGCCTTGGAAGCTATCTTTCTAACGCGAGGATGAGCCGTGGGGAGCCGCGTCTTTGCCCATGCCCATCCATCCGCTCGGGCCTATCTGGCGCTGGCCTTCGGGATTCTGTGCATCTCATCCTCGGCCATCTTTGTCAAGTGGGCCGCCGTGCCCGGCCCCGCGTCAGCTTTCTATCGGCTCTTTTTCGCTGGGGTCGTGATGCTCCCCGCATGGTCAGCACGCCGGTCGGCGAAGGTGGGCACGAGAGACCTGGGATGGATTTTGCTGGCGGGACTTTTCTTCGCACTGGATCTGGCGTTGTGGAACACGGCGTTGATGAAGACCTCAGCTGCCAGCGCCACTTTGTTGGCGAACGCGGCGCCGCTGTGGGTGGGCCTGGGGGCGTGGCTATTCTTCCAGGAGCGCTGGAAGGGCAGGTTCTGGCTGGGAACAGGATTGGCCTTTCTGGGCATCGTCCTGGTGTTCAGAGGAGATCTCGGACGTCAGTTCCATCTGGGAGCCGGGGATCTGTTGGCCGTGCTGGCCAGCCTGTTCTACGCCGCTTACCTGCTGTCCACGCAACGGATCCGGGAGCGGACCGATGTGTTTACGCTGATGGTCCTCTCGATGGCCATCGGATCCGTGTTCCTGTATGGGGTCTGCCGGGCGATGGGCGCTCCGTTGACCGGCTATTCAGGGCGCACGTGGCTGGCCCTGCTGGGGCTGGGATTGATCACCCAGGCCGGTGGCTGGCTCGCGATCAATGAGGCGCTGGGGCATCTCCAGGCCTCCCTCGTCTCGGCCAGCCTGCTCGCCCAG
>JAUQQB010000353.1 GCA_030550075.1 Chloroflexota bacterium
TCGGCGCATTCGCTGCGCTGGCCGCGTTGATCGGCCTCCAACTGGAAGGGATCGCTTTCATCCCCGTGCTGGCGCTCTGCCTGCTGCTGTTCTGGAAAGAAGTCCCCCTCCGCCCACTCCTGGTCGGCATGGCGGTCTTCGCCCTGGCCCTCGCCCCCTACGGAATTTACGACGCGCTGCATGGATGGCCGAACCTCCGGACATTCTGGAATTTCGTCCACACCGAGAAAGGTTCCTTTTCCTGGGATGCCCTCCGGTACGCGTTCATCCTCACCGGGAGCGCTGAAATCCACACGATGGCTGGAACTCGCTACCAGGAGTACCTGAGCGGCCTTCCACGCCTTTGGGGACTCAATAGCGGGATGATGGGACTGCTGGCCCTGGCCCTTATCTGGGCAGTTGCCCGGATTTTTCGGGGCCCGAAGGAGCAGCGGCGGGCGTTTCTCATCCTCCTGCTCAGCTTCGCCGTCCCGGTCGCCCTGCGCAGCCGCGCAGTGGAGCCCATCCCGCCCCACTACCTGATCGTGGTCTACCCCGTTGTTTTCCTCCTCATCGCTGCGCTCATAGATGGAGGATACCAGGCCCTTCCCTCTCGCTACCAGCCTGCCGCTCGCGCGCTCGGCCTCCTGCTGGCTCTTCTCTGGGGAGTATGGCAACTGGCCGTCCTGGGCCGGCTCTTCTGGTTTATGGACCAGTACCCCACTACGGGTGGCTACGGCATCCCCCTGAAATACCCCCGCCAGGCCGCGCTGGAGGCCCGCCGCATAGCGGAAGGGGCAGAAGTGATTGCCCTGACCGACGGGGCGGAGCCCGCCTTTGAAGAACGCCCCGCCGTCTTTGATGCCCTCCTGTTTCGCCACCCCCACCGCCTGGTGGACGGCCGGATGTCCCTGCTGGTGCCGGACGCCCCTCGCGTGGTCTACATTGTCGGGCCGGTCTCCCCGGAGGGGGATACCTTCCAAGCTTTGGAGAACCGGCTGCGCGGGATGGCCGGGGTGCAGGCGGCGGGGGCCGTCTCCCTGCCGGATGGATGGGAATACCACCTGTACCTGCGAGAGAGAAACGACCGGGAGGATGTGCTGGGGGGCCTTCTCCGGCCCTCCGAGCCGCCCCGATTCGCTAACGGCGTTGTCCTTCTGGGCTACGACCTGCCCCGGGCTACTGCTTCCGGAGAGACCCTGCAGGTCTGGCTGGCCTGGTGGGTGCAGGTTGGGCCATCGCCCGGGAGCGACTATCATTTCTTCGTCCATCTCCTGGATGGCGAAGGGCACCTGCGCAGCCAGCACGACGGCGTGCCCCTTCCGACCTCCTCCTGGCGCGCGGGTGATCTGGTGCTGAGTCGCTTCATCGTTCCCATCCCTCCGGACCTCCCTGCGGGGCTCTACGAAATACGGGCCGGCCTGTACACCTACCCCGATATTCAGGGAGTCCCTATCGTGGATGCTCTGGGTAACCCTGTGGAAGGCTCTGCTCTTCTGGGGACGGTCGCCGTTCGGCAGGCCGAAGATTGACCGGATACGGAGAAATCTATGAGGCGTTCATATTTCTACACCACCCTGATTGCCCTGTTACTCATCGCCATCGGATGGGCTGCCTACGGCTTTTCCCTGAGACTGCCGCTCTTTTCGGACGACATCCCCCATTTTCGGTGGATGGAGGGGCAAACGTGGCTGGGGATTCTAACCTCCTCCCAGGGTGTCGGTTACTACCGACCTCTGCCGTTTCTGATCTGGAAACTCCTGCGGTCCCTTCAGGGTGGCTTCCATGCTCCGACCCTCCACGCAGTCAACCTGATGCTCCACCTGCTGAACGCATTCCTGATCTGGGGCCTGGTGAACCGGCAGGCACAGAATGGGAGGCTGGTCGGTGGGGCTGCTGCTTTGCTTTTCCTGCTGTATCCCTTCAGTTATCAGGCAGTACCCTGGGTTGGCGCTCTTACCCACCCTCTGGTTACGGCCATTCTTCTGAGCACACTGAACCTGTACTTATCAGCGGGATCCCCTCCTTCCGGCCCGCTGCGCACGCTATCCGTTATCCTGGCCTTTCTGGCGCCGCTGGCCCACGAGACGGGTGTACTGGCCGCGCCGCTGCTCTGCCTGGTGCTGTGGATAGACGAGGACCACCCCCGGTTCTCGGAGATCCTCCGCCGCACCCGGTTCCACTGGCTGGGCGCGCTGGTAGGGTTGACTATTTGGCTGGCAGTACCCAAAGGGGTTCGGCCGCCTCAGGTCTGGAACCTGGAAGCCCGCTATCAGAACGGCGTCTATCTCCTCCAAGGACTGGCCTATCCGGTGGCGCCGCTGGCCCGAAACATCTGGAAGGCCGGATGGGGTCTGGATGACCTTCAGGCAGTTCTGCTGGTATGCGTGCCTGGCATCCTTCCGTGGGGATGGCTCCCGTGGAAGAAGGGCCAGCGACAACTCCTGCTACTGAGTGGCGGGTGGTTTCTACTCACGGTTGCCCCCGCCTGGCTGATGCTGGGATTTGAATACGTGATTGACGCTCCCCGGCTCCTGTACCTCGCCTCAGTGGGCACCGCGCTCTTCTGGGCCGCGCCTCTATCCGGCCAGGAAGGACATCGGAATGGGCAGTGGGGGAGAGTGGCTGCCGGGTTCGCCGTTCTCTCTATCGCCGTCAGCAGTTTTATTTTCATCCGCCAGCGGGCGGCCATCTACGAGGAAGCCGGGCGGTGGATCACCCAGTTCGTTCAGGGCGTCCGGTCGGTCTCCCGACCAGGGCCCATCCTGTGCGTCAACTGTCCCGAATTCCTGGCCCCGCGCGAACCCACCTTCGCCGTTGGACACGAAGGAGTTCCCATATGTGCCTGGCATCAACTGGACGACTTGTTCTGGGTCAACTCGGGGGAGGAGCGAGAGGTCATCGGACTCGTCTTTCCCGACGTCCAGCGGCCCTGGAAATATCACTATGGGAGCGCGGGCGAGGTCCACACTTGGATCAGCCTGCAGGAGCCCCTGCGAGAAGCCGCCGGAGTCCTCCTGACTGACTATTCAGGAGAAGAGAGTGCCATCTACCCAGTTGGGGCTCTGGACAAGGAGGGCATTTCCCCCTCCGTGGAATTTCTGGCTGAATTTGACGGTCGGATCCGCCTGCTTTCCGCCGATATACGGCAAGAGGGCCAGAGCGTGCAGGTGGAGTTGCACTGGCAGGCCATCGCGCCGCTGACGGAAGACACCACCGTCTTCCTGCACGTGCTGGACCGGTCGGGCCAACTGGTAGGGCAACGGGACGGGTATCCGCTGATGGGGCTCTCCCGGCCGGTGGCCTGGCATCCCGGCGACCTATGGCAGGACCTGCGATGGCTGCCGTTGCCGGAAGGAGAATACCGGTTTCTGGTGGGCCTGTACACCACAGAGGGGGGTAAGCGGCTTTCTGCCACCGACCCGGCAGGATATCCCTTCCCCGACAACGCCGTCCCCCTCGGAGAACCGACCTTCCCACAGGCATCCGGCGGACAAAACGGTCGGAAGGAATGGCCTTTTGTGGTATCAGTGAACGGAGGTATAATACCCCCACCATTCCATTAAGGGAGGTCGCCCATGGATTTCCTCACCCGTCTGACATCCGGTCCGCCAATCGTGGCGGACGGCGCGATGGGGACGATGCTGCAGGCCGCTGGCCTGCCGCCGGGCAAGACCGGGGAATTCTGGGTTCTGGAGCGCCCGGACGCCGTCGCCGCCGTCCACCGCGCCTACGTGGAGGCTGGCGCCGACCTGATTCTCACTTGTACTTTTGGGGGAACTCGCGCTCGCCTGGAGCGGATGGGTCTGGCCGACCGGGTTGCTGAGGTCAACCGGCGGGCCGCAGAGGTGGCCCGGGAGGCCGCTGCTGGACGGGCCTTCATTGCCGGAG
>JAUQQB010000354.1 GCA_030550075.1 Chloroflexota bacterium
GGCTCTGTCACGGTGATCGGCGCATCCACGGGAACCAGGGTTCCCGGCTTATCCACAACCCGATCTCCGATCCGCACCCGGCCCGCGCGAATCAACCGCTGGGCGCGCTCCCGGCTCTCCGCCAATCCACGCTCCACCAGGAGAAGATCCAAACGGATGCGAGACATGGGAACCTCTGTTCCCCGCAATCCTTTTCACCGGGATGGATCGCCGGTTGAACTATTTTAACTCGGCTTGTCGCCTCTCTTCCAGGAGGGCGCTGTCCCATCATGGAAGGGGTATGGGGATCCGCGAGGAAAGCGGATAATTTCTCTTCGCTTTCGTCCCTCCCTCGCGGCCCAGAAGGTCCCGGGGGAGGAGGGATTTCAGGGGTTGGGGATGGTGTGGAGATCCGGTAAGGGCGAGACATGCTTCGCCCCCCATCTTAACCCGTTGCAATCCCCAAAGGTAGGACAACTGCCTTGGCAGTTGTCCTACCTTTGGCCCTGGGGAAAGAGAGGAGAGGCTCGTCCAACGCGAGCGACGGACTCCGCCTGGGAGTCACACCGCCAGTTTATCCGGAGTCCAGTTTATAATGAAGGCAAATCCGTCCTGGGGGTCAGGGAATGGACGTGGGTGTGCCGATTCTGATGACCGGAGCCATCCTGGCGGTGGGATGGTTCTTCCTGGGCATGCAATGGAACGTCCATAAGGGCCAGCGTCTTTTGCGCTGGATGCGGGAGGGGCTGCCGCTGCTTAGCGAGCGGACAACACTGGAATGGGTGGGGACGTCGCTGGTTCGGCTGAGGATGCGGGAAGCGAAAACCCCTTTCCGGGAGGTGGAGCTTCTCCTGGTTTTCGAGCCTCGCGATGTGCCCTTCCTGTGGCTGTTCTCCCGGTGGCGGGGGCGGCGGGATCTGATGATCGTGCGCGCGCGGCTCCGGCAGCCTCCCGCCTTTGAGGGAGAATGGGCCAATCCCGCGATGTGGACCGGGCGTGAGATCCTTCAGCGCATTGTCTGGGGGGAGTGGGAGGGCATGGAGCTGGCGGGGGGACGCCTGGCGTATCGGGGGGCTATGGCGCCGCAGGTGATCGAGGAATGTTTGGGCAATCTCAGTCGCTGTCATCCCTATGTCGCCCGGTTATCCGTACGGCGCGCAGAGCCCCATCACCTCCAGATTCACGTAGGATTCCCGATGGATCGAAAGATCCCGGCCCGGGAGGTCTTCCAGCAGATCCGTCATATCGCAGAACGGGTCAGCCGCGGTTCAACGGTTCCATCATAGGGTTCAGGGCAGGACGCTAAAACGCCCAGCTCGGCGTGGAAACCCCAGTCATCCTGTCCATTACGAGAACGGGGTGAGGATGCTCTTCCCTCTGGCGGCTTTGCTGGTATTCCTGATCGCATTTCTGCTTTCGGGGGGATCGGCCCCACTGGCATCGCGTTTAGGCCATCTTCTGGGAATGGTGGATCGTCCGGGGGGACGTCGGCGACATCGGGGGGAGATCCCTCGCACCGGCGGCCTGGCGCTCTGGTTGGCCTTTGTTCTGGCGGTCCTCTTTGCGCAGATCCTCCCGATCCCCCGTTTTGATCCGAAAGAGATCATCCGCCTCGCGGGTTTGTTGCTAGGCGGAACCCTCAGCCTGATCCTGGGTCTGATCGACGATCGCTGGGAACTCCCTCCCGGGCCGCAGTTCCTCGGCCAAGCTCTGATCGCCTTTCTGGCCCTCCCCTTCCTTATTTTCATCGAATACGTCAACAACCCCCTGACCGACCGCCCCTTATATTTTCCACCTCTGATCGTCGTTCTGCTGACGGTTTTCTGGCTGGCGGGGATGATGAACACGGTGAACTGGCTGGATGGAATCGATGGCCTGGCCAGCGGGGTGGTGGCCATTGTGGCGCTGGTCCTGTTTCTGCATGCGGGCTATCGCCTGGATCCGCCTCAGCACAGTGTGGCACTGCTGCCGGCCGCCTTAGCAGGAGCCTGTCTGGGATTCCTGCCCTGGAACTGGTCGCCCGCCCGCCTGTTCCTGGGGTCCTCTGGCGCGCTCTTCCTCGGCTACACCCTGGGAGTCTTGGCGATCATTGGCGGCGCGAAGGTGGCCACGGTCGTGATGGCCATGGCGTTGCCCATCGCCGATGTGGGGTGGCTGATCGCTTATCGATGGCGTCGAGGGCGACGGCCCACCCAGGGGGGGCGGGATCATCTGCATTTTCGCCTGCTGGACGCCGGATGGTCTCCCCATCGGATCCGGCTGGCTTATTATGGCTTTGCGGCAGTAGCGGGAGGGATCGCCCTGCTGATCCCGTCCGCGCTCTATAAAGCCCTGGCCCTGGCCCTGCTGGCGGGGATGCTCCTGTGGGTGTTGCGCCAGGCTCCCCCCGAGGCTTCTGGCTGAGGGTTAACGTGGGATGTTCCATAAGACACCGTTCTCAACCAGGAGAGTCAGGCACTGGTTTCTCTATAGTCTCTATAGTCGAGAGGGAGGACAGAGTCTTCTTTGTGGAGTCCAGGGAGCAGGATTTAAGAAACCTTTCCACCTAAAGAGGCGGTTTCATTATAGAAATTAACCAAAACTCGCATTGCGATTGCTTCGTCCGGATTGGGGGCAGGGATTAGGGGTCACCGGTCAAGGCCGATGGAACCTTGACTGATCCCCGAGTTAAATTCTGCGAAAGCAACAACACGATTCCCAAGCTGAGGAGGAAAGCATGAAAATAATCGAGTTCACCGAAGATTTACTTACTGGCGTCCCCGAGATGGACCAGCAGCATCAGGTTCTCGTTGAGCTTCTCAACGAAACGTATGAGCTTTTGCATCAAAGGAATTATGAAGCAGCAAGAGAAAAACTGATTTCGGGTATTGTGGAATATGCCAACTTTCATTTCGCCTCAGAGGAAGCCTTCAGCAGAATGCTTCTTTATTAGGATATAATTGGACCAGCTTTTGTCAGGTATCATGAGAGGTCAAGCGTCAATGGGCAAGGACTCCTGCTTCATTGCGAGCCCGCGTCCAGCTGGCGACCTTCCATTGGGGGTCTCCATATCTCCGACCCAGGTCCAGACCCTGCTACCTCATGGCCGAAATCGCCAGTTCTGTCATGTTCAACCAGGCCTTAAGCAGCCGGGCCAGCCTGCCTGACTGTTGCTCTTGAAGTAGGAGGGCCAGAGATGACCACTACGGGCAGCCTTCGGGAGATCCCACTGGCCGCGCTGATCGAGACCGGATGCCGGTCCCGTGCATCCGCCCGGCTTCGGCTCCGACATGGCGAGTGGGAGGGGGAGATTTACTTCGCGGATGGCGAGATCGTTCATGCGGTCTGTGGCGATTGGAAGGGGGAGCCGGCACTGTGGAGATTGCTGGGGTGGACAGATGGACAGTTCACCCTGGAAGACGAAGTCCGCAGCCCAGAGCGCACACTGTATCGACCATGGAAGGAGTTGCTCTTAGAAGGCATGCGGCGGGCGACGGGCTCATCGGAGGCGACAGGTCCCTCGATTCGCTCTCCCTCCGAGATCGTCTCCCGGCTTCGCTCCATTGAGGGAGTCCTTGGGGTGGTTGTCAGCGGTCCCGATGGGGTAGTGATAGCGGCGGAGGTGCCGGAGGGGAAGGGGGAGGTAGAAGGGGCGGTGACCGTGTATCTTGCGGCCGCTGCGGAAGCCATCGCCGATCTCCTTCCTATGGGCCCCTTTGAATACGCCGTGGTTACCGAACCCCAGCGGCGGCTCCTGATCCTCCGTCACGCCCCCCTCGTGATCGGCCTGTTGCTCTCCCCTCAGGCTTCGCCGGCCCTTGTCCTCTCCGAAGCGCTCGGCCGGCTGGCGTGAATGAAGCCGGGCATCTGGGGATCTGGGGCGCGCCTTCAGCGCG
>JAUQQB010000355.1 GCA_030550075.1 Chloroflexota bacterium
GGAGGGGGGAGAAAGGGGGTGGGGCCATTCCGTCCCACCTTTAGAGCTTTCAACTGCGTAACTCCTATCCCTTTTCCCTTGGAGAGCCTGCTGCGGGAATGGTTTTTCGTTCCCACGCCTCCCTAACCGTTCCCTGATCTCTTCCTGTTCTCAAACTAACGTGGCGCAGATCGAGCCAGGGCCGTGCGCGGGATCCGGTTCTGCCAGTCGAAATAGCGCACCCGATTCGGGTCATTGCGCTGTTTCTGGAGCCAGTCCTCGAAGGCCTGCTGCTGACGCGCCTGCAGGTAATAGGGCGCCAGCTCGCGATCCTCGCGGCCCGCCACGAACGCAATGTGATAGCCTGACGGCGAGGTGATCACGGAAGTCGTCGACAGAACCGGCGTGGCGAAAACGATCTTCTCCAGTTCCGTCCCATATAACGAGCCCAGCCCGCCCACCGGCGTCCAGCCCATGTTCAGGGCCGTGGCGCTGATCACCTTGCCGGCCTGCACCTCCTCGAAGACCTTCTCAAAGCCCTCCCCCTGAACCCGACGATAGAGCTCGCCCGCCAGGTCCGACGTCTCTGCCGTGATCATGCGAACATCCACCTGTTCCTCATGCGTGGGCACCTCCCGGGCGAATGCCTCCCGCAACTGTTGTTCCAGCAACTCCGCCTCGATCATAGCCCGGTAATCCGCTTCGGTGAATCCGAGTTCTCCTTCCCATCGTTTGATCTGAGCGGCATAAAGGGCTCGGAAACTGGCTTCTGACATCGGCGTGGGCGTTGGAAAGGAGGTGGATTCTGGCGTCCCCGGGCCCGGGGTGACGGTCGGTGTGGGGGATCCGGCCGGGGTTGGTGTTTCTCGAAGGAAGCCGAAGCGCTGCTCAATCTCCCGATCGATGGCCTCCGTTGAAACGCGAATCCCCCGCCGCTCGGCCTCGGTTCGGATCAGTCGCTCGTCGATCATCCGTTGGAGAACGCCCCGACCCAGGAGGGTGGGATCATCCAGTTGCAGGTTGATTTGATTGATCTGCTGCCGGTAGACGGCGGCGATGGTGGATTGGGTAGGATCATTCGGGTCAAGGGCCGCGATCTCTTGTTCCAGGATGGCAACCTGTCGTTGCAACGAATCCTCTACAAACCGAAACCGCTTCTGGAACTCCTGAGTTCGGACGGGTTGGCCGTCCACAGAAGCCACCGGCTGATCTGGCCAGATGACTTGCTCATAAAAGAACCCGCCGGCGACGATCAGGATCGCCAGAACGACCACCCCTGCCGTTGCAAGCAGGATCCAGCGCTGGATTCGGGCTTCCCGTTCCGCCCGGGAAAGAGCCTTGCGGTTGATGCTGGTCGATTTACGAGCCATGCCCGAATGAGCTCCAGGTAGAAGTGAAGACGGGGCGCAAAGTGTGCGCCCCGTCAGCGATGGCCTTCATATCCGGATCCTTGCGTAACCTGCCACCCGGGTCTCACTCGCTCTGCAGCAATCCAGGAGAGTTGAGAAGGCAAGGTGAGCGGGGCCACTGCTGGCGACGCTCACGGACTGAATTCCATGGATTGCAGGCAAAGGGACCCGGCTCAGACCCCTCCCCAGCCGTACTTGCGCACATGTTCGGCCGTGAACGGCAGAAGCCCCAGATGGCGCGCCCGCTTGATGGCCACCGAGAGGCGCCGCTGGTGCTTGGCGCAGGTGCCGGTTTGACGGCGCGGCTTGATACGCGCCCGCTCGTTGACGAAACGGCGCAGCAGATCCACATTCTTGTAGTCGATGGTCACGCGTTCCACACAGAAGTAGCACAGACGCGGCGGCTGCACGTAACGGCGCACCGGGGCAGCCTTCGCAGGGGCCGCCTGAGATGCCGCAGCCGGCGTCGTTCCCTCCACAGCGGCTTCGACAACCTCCGACACGGGGGTTTCGATTTCATTCCGCTCTTCCGCCAAGGCAAACCTCCTCTCAAACGCGAAGATCGATCGGTCCGGGCGGACGCCGAGAGCATCCGCCCGGACCGGGAAACTCCGAAAAGTCAACAGCGTAACTCCTTAAAAGGGGAACTCCTCCGCAGTCTCCTCTTCCTGCTCCTCCTCGAAGGCTGGGGCCGCAGCACGGCCCTCTCCCAGGAGGATCATTTCATTGGCCACCAGCTCGGTCCGGTAATGCCGACGGCCCTCCGCATCTTCCCAACCCCGGGTCTGCAGCCGGCCTTCCACATAGACATACATCCCCTTCCGGAGGCGCTGTTTGCAGACTTCCGCCAGCCCGCCCCAGGCGACGACGTTAAACCACTCCGTCTCCTCCCGCCGATCCCCATTGCTGGCGACCCAGGTCCGGGTGGTGGCCACCGGGAACGTCGTCACCGGGCGCCCGTTTGGGGTGAAGCGCATCTCCGGATCCCGTCCGACCTGCCCAATGATCATGACCTTGTTCAATCCCCGCATTGCCGGACTCCACCCTCCGTATTCCAGTGCGCGCTCAATCTTCATCCAGACGAACCAGAAGATGGCGAAGGACCTCCTCCGTGATCCGCAGGGTGCGTTCCAGAGGGGCTGTAGCCTGGGCCGGCATCTCGGCCCGCATAAGGACATAGTGGCCTTCCATCTTTTTCCGAATCGGATAACAAAAACGGCGGCGGCCCCAGGGGATCACCTCCTGGACCTGCCCACCGTTTGAGGTGATGACGCTTTTGACGCGTTCGATGACCTGATCCAGCTGCTCCGGAGCTAACTCCGGATCCAGAACCACCATTAACTCGTAGGGTCGAATGCGAGGCGCCGGTGAAACCAGCACGAGAATGTCCTCCTTTCCGTGGGATTGCCCCCGCTCGAGGCGGGAGCGGAAAGGCGCAAAGCCGGAAGTATCCTACCACAGATCCGGTGATTGTGCAATGAGAACCCGCCCGGTCGCGATCCTGGCGGCGCCTGTTCGGGTTCAGCGTTTACCTCTACCCCCCGAAAGCCCCCCGTTTGCAACAGAGCAAATGGAACCCCTTATTTTGAGGCCGGTGGGTCTGAGCTATCCAAGGGCCCTTTCCAGCAAGCTCCCCAGCCCATAGCCGCACAGGGCCCCTCCGGCAAGGAAAGGAAGCCCGGCATGGCTTTTCCCCTTCATCAGAAACCCACGGACCAGAACGGCATAGCCCATCAGGATCCCCATGAGCGTCCCCACAGCCGGCCATGGGGTGGGATGCGTTCGAAAAGAGGAAAGGGTCAACACCGCCGGCAGGACGGCATCCCCAAAGCCCAGCGCCAGGGCTGGACTCCCGGATCGGGAGGAGGAAAGATCTAAGGGGATCCAGAACATCAGCAGCATACGCTCCTGAAGCGCCCATTCTGCCAACCATCGCATGTGCCCGGAGACATAAACCGCCAGCACATCGTAAAGCATCATCACCGACAATAGAACTGCTGTCGCCATAGGGGTCCAGAGGTGGCCCAGGTAAACCACCGCCGCGCTGCAGATCAGCAACCCGATGAAATTCAACATGACCCACCCCGGCCGATGACGCCACCAAAGCATCAGGCCGAGAGCCAACCCCGCCAGGATCGTTAAGACCCATGGCGAGACTGAGCCCAGCAGCGAAACCGCCAGGAGACGGAGGGAGAAAAACAGAACAAAGCCTAACAGGACAAACATAAAGACCCTCAGGACCCGTTGGGAGCCTCGTAGCCTCAGCAGGAGAAAGGCGAGAAGCAAACCGAAAGCGATCCACCCCAGCGCCATCGGGATCACGGAGATCATCTGCTCGCCCGCTGGCCGGGTCGCGAGTTGTTCGGAAAGCTGATGAGCCATAGCCAGCGAGGGATCGGTCGGAAGAGGCCGATTTCCGGGAGGCAGACCGGATTCCAGGAAACTAAGC
>JAUQQB010000009.1 GCA_030550075.1 Chloroflexota bacterium
GGCAGCTAATCACCTCCGATAGTGTCGCCCCTCACATATCGCCGCCACTTCGTGCGGAGACGTTACAACAAGCGCGGCTTTTTGCGGAACATGCCGAACTGCTACTTTGGCGTGATGGCGACAACCGATGGCATGCGCGTCTGATCCGTGATGCCGGCGATGGGGAAACGCCGACCTTCACTGACGCGATTGATGAACCCCAAATACTCTGGGGAACCGATCCTCAGCCGCTGCCTGAAGGCTTTACCCTGATGAGTGACGGTGCTCAGGGATTACGGCATGCTGTGCCTCTGAAAGTTGCAGGCAAGTTTGATGAAGCAAGCCGTCCCCTGCGTCTCTGGGTGCGGCATTATCTCCAGGATGATGAGCATGGCTTCACCCGCATCGTCGCCAGCCGGCTTCTGGATCTCCGATTGGAGGGAGTGAAATGAGCAACCGTCGGATATTGAACTTACCCAAACATAAAAATCCGAGCCCCAACCGCACTGCCAGTGCACCCTACAACTTTGTGCCGCTGCCTGAAGTGGTCGTAACCGCGGTGGACGATCCCAATGATCTTCCAGACCACGACCGCTATTATCCCAATCGGCACACCGGTTACTTTGAGGTAACGCTGACAACAAAATCGCCCCTCTATGTCCGGTGTCCGTTTACCCGGGAGGAGTTCGATCTTGACGAGCAAGGCAAAGATCGAAACGGACGTGAAGTGGATAACCAAACACGCTATGCCGACCGCATCAAGAACACGCCGGACTTTTTCTATACCCACGACCGCAACCAGCCCGTCATCCCCGGCAGCAGCCTGCGCGGAATGTTGCGCAGTGTGCTGGAGATTGCGAGTTATGGGAAGGTGCAATGGGTGACGGAGAAGCGGCTTATTTATCGGGCTGTCGGTGATCCTTCATCTTTGGGCAGCCATTATCGCGAGCGGATGCTTGGCCCCAATAAAACAAGACTCCCAGACATGCACTTTGATTATCCATCGTTACAGCTAAGAGGTGGATACTTGCGAAGAACGAATACCGGATGGGCCATTCAGCCCGCAAAGGACATAAAGGGCGAGACGTTCGTTCACGTTGAATATGATCACGCTCAACCAATCATTGGGGGACATGGTCGGCAACGAGTCCATGATGTGTTTGTTGAACCTGTCGAACGGGCTTCCTCGATCCGGGGGCGACGTCGGGGGCAACGTGGTCGGGGCAACCTGACCTTGGACATCGCCATAACACCGAGGGTATCTGACATCCCCGGTCCAGGGCTAGTTCCGGCGAAGCTGGTCGAGTCGGGCCACATGGGCGGCAACCATCCCAAGCATTGGCACTGCGCCATCTATGAGCCGGATCCTACAAAGCCACTTATTCCCATTCCAGACGAGATTTGGGAAATATATCAAGAGGACCGCGACTTAACTCGTGGCTTGCCTACTCGCCCTTTGACCCAAGATGGCGATCCGCTTTTCTATCTTCTCGATAGTCAAGGCAATCTTATCTTCTTCGGCCCGACCATGATGTTCCGCCTGCCGTACATGCGAAGTCCCATAGACCTTGTTCACCCTGAATTGCGCCGGCCCGAAGATATTGATTATGCGGAAGCACTGTTTGGCTTTGTGCGGACGAGGAAAGATTTGGAAGACATGAAGCAGCGAGGCGTTATTTCGGAAATCCCCAAGCAGGGCGACAAGCGTCGCGCCTACGCCGGTCGCGTGTTTGTAACGGATGCTATCTTGGAGGAAGGTCAAACTGACTACTGGCTGTCCCGCGATCCCATCACACCGAAAATACTCGCGACGCCAAAGCCCACAGCGTTCCAGCACTATTTGACCCAACAGGAACCGGATAATAGGAGCCAGCTTGACCATTACGATAGTCCTCCGCCTCATGAGACCGTCATCCGCGGGCACAAGCTCTACTGGCACCAAGGCGATCGCACACGGCAAGACATTGAAGACGCCAACGCCCCACCAACCAGCACGCAACACACTCAATTCAAACCGCTCAAGGCAGGTGTGCGATTCAAGTTCCGCATCTATTTTGAAAACCTGTCCGACCGTGAGCTGGGCGCGTTGTGCTGGACGCTGCACCCTTTAGGAGAACCAGGCAAAGAATATTGCCACCATCTCGGTATGGGCAAACCGCTGGGCATGGGCGCGGTGAAGTTGGATGCAAAGCTGTATCTTACGAACCGCACGGAGCGTTACGGGACACTGTTTGATGGCGACAACTGGCAGACCGGAGTAACAGGCGATGGCGAACCTTTATCCGATCGCGCAAAGCTTGAAGCGCGCACCCGAGCATTTGAACAGCACATTCTCAAAGCACTTGGATTGCATATGAAGTGTCAACATCTCTTCGAAGTTAAGCGCATCGGAATGCTGCTCAAGCTTATGGAATGGCCGGGGTATCCTGCTGATCCGAAGGACGGTCGTTTTCTCACGGCTCAAAATCGTCCAAACACACGATATATGACCATTCAGCCCGAGAATGAATATCGATACCGCCCTGTGCTCCCCGATCCATGCGCATTCGATTCAAGTCTTTCCAGTCTGGCCGAGCCGGGATCAGTCAGCTCAGTTACATCGGCCAGTGCATCCACGCAATCCATCACTTCGACTGCCTCTCAAAAACTTAGCCCTAAATCCCACAAACGAAAGCGAACAACCAAAGGCCGAAGGCCACCCAGGCGATAACCGAACGAAGCTACCAGGGAAAGGAGATGTGGATCAACCTCACCGGCGGCAACAATGTGATCAACCTCGCCCTCGAGCTGGCCGCCGCCCTTTCCGGAGATGTCGCCCGCCTTTACTACGTCCAGGCGGAAGACGAGATCGCGGAGAGATGTGTCCGCTTCACTGCGGAGGATGGCTACTGGGTGGATCTGCCGATCATGCCGCTGGCCTTCGGCCGTTTGCGTCAGGTCATCATTGACCTGTTGACGGAACGGGAGACGCTCTCGTTATCAGACCTCTACAGCCGTCTGCGGAGTGAATACTGGGATCTCAGCCGGGGGCTGGACTCGGAGGAGACCCTGCGCGAGGAGTATCTCAAACCGCTCTGGAAGCAGGGGATCCTCACAGAGAGGGCCCCCGGGGTTTACACCCTGGGCCCCCAGTGGGAGCTCGTGCGCCCCTATCAGAAGGCCCTGGAAGAGGCCCGCGGGCGCAGGGAAACCCTCGAGGCCCTGTGCGAGCGGGAAGACTGGATCCGGATGGAGGAGATTTCCTTCCCAAATTAATCAAGGGGTTCGGTCAGGTTATCACCTGGGGATATGTTAACACCAGCAATCCACGACCAGAATTCTCGGATTTCGGAAGCGCAAGTAAATCGATGAGGTAAAAAAGGATGGCCAAAATCCCGCCACGACAGATGATCCGTCTCTCCCTCGATCACCCGACCGGCAATTTCTGGATAGACACCGGAATTGTGGTGCTGATCCGGATGTTTGGTGCCGGCGAACATCCCGCTCATGATGTGCTGAGCGCATTGCTCCGACGGCTCGTGCAGCCGAGCGGAAACAAGGGGGAATACTACGATCCGAAAACCCGGAAGGTTCGGGAATACGATAAAGTCAACTGGGCTTACCCGGTCAACCTCTTCATTAAGGTCTCTGGATCTGCTCCCAAGATCGAAGTTGAAATCGATGGCGAGAAAAGGAAATATTTCACACGCCCGCCTGTCTTCGAGCTCAAGCTGAAGCTAAGCCGGAGAGCCGACCGCTGTGATCTGTGTGGAGAACTGGCCCCGTTGACGGAGGCCACGATGTGGATGTATCCCTTCGTGGTGGACCCCCAGAAATTCGGCACTTTTTACTCCGGCACGAAGCGAGGCCTTCGGCTCTGCGCTCGCTGCGCCCTGGCGGGGCTCGCCGGGTATCTGGGATGGCTATGGAAGGGTCATGGCCGGGAGGCCTTGCATTTCTTCATCTTCCATTCCGAGCTTTATGAGATGAAGCGACTGCACGAGGAAGTCATCGAACCCCTTCGCGTGATGGGCGAAGGTAGTGGAACAGCCCCCGTGGCCTTTTCAGGCCCTTACCTTCACGAGACAACCTGGGGCCTCCTCCTCGCGCTGTTCGCTCACGTTCGCGAATCCGATCAGCTTTCCGGGGAAGCCCGTCATCTGCTGGCCGCGCTGCTCGGCGCCACCGAACAGCCTCCCGCGCCACTGACCCTCTACGCGATCAGCGGCAAGCCAGGTCAGGCTTTCAATATGCAGTCGCTGCAGGAGTTCTCCAAACTGCAACGACTTTACCAGCTCTACGAAGTTTGGATCCGGATGCTGCGGGAAAAGGGCAGCTCGAATCCCCACCGACAGCTCGTCATGGTCTTCGAGCAATTCGAGACATGGCATGGGCAGAAACGCGAGACGCTCTGGAGGGATAAGGTCGCCTGGGCGATCCTGGAGCTTGGAGATCCTTCCCCCTTTATTGAGCAGTTCCTCTATGAGGCGCGCGCAAAGGAGGAAAGCCGCCGTCCGCTGGCATGGGGAACCACCGATGTGCTGAACCAATATCTGCAGGAGGTATTTGGTATGGATGAGCAATTTCAGCGAATCCTGTCAGGCTTCGGGCACTCTCTGGGGGAAGCCGCGCACCAACGTGATGAGATGGGCCTGCTCTATGCCCTGCGCAATGCCAAAAACCCAGAGGATTTCTACCGGGTCCTCAACGATGTTCAGTTCCGCCTGAAGATCACCATCCCGGAGGCGTTGTTGCGCATCGAGCGGGGCGAACGCATCGCGGGCGTCCCATGGGTGCGGGTCAAGACGCTCCTCTCGATTTATGCAATGAACGCTTTCCTGCGCAAAGGCGCCTCACAGCCGGAATGATCCCCTTAGATGGAGGCTAACATGAGCAAAGCGATTGTGATCGGATACCTGGCCAAAGTATCTGCTGCCAATGTGAACGCATCCCATACAGAAGGAAATGTCGTGGTCGCCAAGAAGGTCACGTTGCCGGATGGGAGCACCATCCCCTACATCTCGGGACAGGCCATCCGACGGATGCTCCGCGATCGGCTGGAGGAACTTGGTCATCCGCTCTCGGAACCCTTTGCTCAGGTGAGCGGTCAGGAAGTTACGCCACCGGTTCGCCCCTGGGAATTCATTGACGAGGATCTGTTCGGCTATCTGGATCCCTCCGGCCAGCGGCGCCGCACTTCCCCGGTGCGAGTTTCAGCAGCCGTGGGATTGTTCCCCTTCCAGGGCGATCGCGATCTCGGGACCCGTTCGTTTGAACGTTTCGGGCAGACGATGGCCGCTGGCGGGAACATGTTTGAAACCGAGCTTTATGCGAACCTCTTCAGGGGCACCATCCTCGTGGAGCTGGACCGGGTGGGTGTGTTCCGGGCGCTGGAAATCGGCAACAAGGAAGATCGCGCATTGCCATCGGATGAGCGCAAAAAGCGTCTGCATGCGCTTCTCGAGGCCCTTAAGCTTCTCTGGGGAGGCGGGCGAACAGCACGGATGCTCAGCGATCTCTCCCCCAAATTCATGGCCTACGCGCGCCTCAGGGTCAAACATCCGGTATTCCTGGAGGCCCTTGTTGCTCGCTTTGAAGACAGCCGATATGTGTTGGATCCGGAGCCACTGGCGAATGCCCTGAAAAAGTTCTCTCCTTACCTCGAACGTACAATCTTCGGAATCGATCCGGGCATCTTTGGAAATGAGGAGGAGGTCCAAAAAGCTCTGCAGGAATATGGACCTGTCCGAACCGTAAGCGAGGCACTGACCGAAGCCCAAAGGGATGTGAGCGAGCTATGGAGCGAATCCTCGTCGTGATGGTTCGAGCCCCCGTCGCGTCTTTCCGACGTCCGCTGGACCACAACTACCAGCGCACGCTCCCGATGCCCCCACCTACCACCCTGATCGGCATCGCCGGGGCTGCGCTCGGGCTTTCCGATCGGGAACTGTGGAGTCCAGAGAGCCCGTGGCGCCGCCTCAAGCTCTCAGTCTGGATGGAGGTTGAGCCCGGTCGCGCCCGTGATATGTGGACGGTGCTCAAAATCAAATCGGGGAAGATCGCGGAACGGTCGCCTTATTTTCGGGAGCTTCTTTTCTTCACCCAATACGCATTGATCTACGGAGGTCCGGAACCACTTCTGCGGCAATTAGAACAGGCCTTTCGTGATCCGGCCTACCCTCTGTCTCTGGGGCGAGAAGACGAGCTCGCAGCAATTGAAGAGATAACGCCTGGAGAAGCGGAGCCCGGCGAGCCTCGCTTTCGGGGCACCGTGTTGCCCGGCGACATCCAGCGCATGCAGGGGGTCCGTGCACTCCTGAGGCCCGGTACGATCTTTGCCCCCCCTGTGGTGGAGCGTCTGCCGCTGGCATTTGAGGTAGACGCCCGAGGAATCCGTCATCCCAGGGATCTCGCGCCGTTCAGCTTCCTGCCCTGGGGCATCGAGCTCGAAGTGCCCCACGTTTCGGCCTGGCGCTGGAAAGGGCGAAATTTCGCATGGCTCAATCCGGAACCCGCTCTTTCACTTTCCTCACATTCCCTCCGGGCCACATAGGGAATAGGGGTCGCTGGGGATCTGATAGTGCGCTCTCAGATCCTCAGCGACGATTTCATCTTCCGTTGATCTACGCTTTATCCGACTTCCGTCGAGAAAAGGCGAACACCCCAGATAGACGAAGAGTATTCTGAGATGCTCCTGGCCAAACCCGACGTATCTCTCATCCATCACACGACCGATGTTGTGCGCCTGGGCAATGAGATAGCCAGGCGGCTTGGGATTCAGGAGCCGTGGCGCACGAAAGCTCTCCTGGCGTGTGCCATGCATGACATCGGAAAAGCAACAGCAGACTTTCAGGAATACATTCGTGGCATGCGCAAAATGGCATACCCCCATGCCCTGGCATCCCTCCCCTTTGTGCTGCTGGCCGAAGCGAGGCTGAATCAGTGCATCGGGATGGAGCCCACGCGCCTGGAAGCCACCGCCGCTGTTCTCACCCATCACTCCCCGTTAAGCCCGGGACTTTATCGAGGATATCCGGCCCCCCCGTATCTCGAAGAGGATATCTTCCGACTGCTTCCGACACTGTGGGAATTGCTAAATGCGCTTCAAGCCCATGGGCTGCCGACCGTCGAGGAGCTGCAACAATCACTGCGGATCATCCTGAGAAATTCCCCCGCCGCATTGCTGGACGATCCCCATCTCAGGTTCGGCGATCATGGGAACACGCTTCGAGGAGTGCTACAGCGCCTGCCTGCTCAGGAATTCGCTCAGGTGAAGACCGTGCTTCACCTGGCGGACTGGCTTGTCTCAGCTGGAAAGCCCATGCCGGACCTGCTTTTTCTAACCGGTGGACGCTCAGAACCCACAAGGCGCATCGAGCGGCAGCTGAAAGCTCCCCTTCGGTTGTTTCAGCAGCAAGCCCGAGAAGCCGGAAACGCCCCGGTCCTCTGGTTGCGCGCGCCAACCGGGACGGGCAAGACGGAGGCTCTTCTTCTCTGGGCAGGCGATACGGAACGGATCCTCTATCTGCTTCCCACCCAGGCTACAACAAACGCGATGTGGCGCCGGCTTCGAAAAATCTATGGGAAAAAGGCAGTGGGGCTTTCCCATGGACGAGCCGCTTATATATTGCATCGGGAAGCGGAAGAGGGCCATCTGGATCTACGACTTCTCGGCTCCGTCTTCGCCCAACCGGTCACGGTCGCCACACTGGATCAATATCTGCTGGCCCATCTGAATGGGCAACATTGGGAGGAACGGCGTGTCCTGGCACGAAAAGCCACCATGATCCTGGACGAAATTCACGTTTACGAACCATATACCCTGGGGCTGCTTCTGGAGGCTCTGGAACGGGAGCGCCCAGCGAGGCTTGCACTGGCCAGCGCCACCCTCCCCGACGCTCTTCTCCGGTTTTTCCCTCCCGGACAGTTCGTTGAAGCAGAACGCGAACTCTGGGAACGCAGGCGCTACCGGCTGGAGCTGCAGGATGGATCACTGCTGGAAGATGGGGTGGAGCAGGCCCTGGCATTCGCTCGCCAGGGCAAGCGCGTGCTGGTAGTGGCCAATACAGTCCGCGATGCCCAGATGTTTTATAAGAGGATACGCGAATCGGGATGGAGAAAGCAGGAACTGCTGCATGCGCGATGGATTCTCCGTGACCGTCAGAAAAAGGAGCGTCGTGCAGAGAAATCCAGGCCCGGCGTGATCTTCATTGCCACACAGATTGTGGAGGTCAGCCTGGATATTTCTTATGATGCGCTGATCACAGAGGCCGCCCCGATAGACGCCCTCGTGCAACGCATGGGACGCGTCAACCGTCGAGGGGAACAGCCCCCAGCCCCGGTCCGGGTATATTCACGCTGGTCCGAAGGCGCGCAACGGATCTATGGGCGCGAGTTGCTGGAGTGGAGTGTGGAGATCCTTCGGAGCATGCCCTCCGAGCCCGCGGATTCGGATCTGACCCGGGCAACCTGTCAGCTTTACGAACGGGTGGTCACGACGCCGGAATGGCAGCAGGAGCTTCAACAAGGGCGCCAAGCGCTGGATGAGATCCAGCGCACTCTGGGATGCTATACGATTGATCTTTCCGACGAGGAGATGCGAAGGCGTTTCACGGCTCGACGCGGGACGGTATCAGTGGAAGTGTTGCCGGACCGATTCCTGCAGGAGGCCTACCGGCTCACGGAGCAGAAGGAAAGCTGGAGGCTGCCTGAGCTTCTGGTGCCGGTGCCCATCTGGTGGCTTAAGGAATTCGCCAATCATTTCTCGCCGGTATCAGATCTGGGCGTGGTGCAAACCACGCTGGCCTACGATGATGAGCTGGGCCTGGTGGCAGAATCTGCGGAGATGGAACGCATCATATAACCGTCAACCGCGGTGTGAGCTCCATTCCCCTCAGTTCCAAATCGGGAAGCTTTTGAGGGCCGAGGCAGAGCCCGCGGCCCCTGCTTCAATTCCTAAGAAATCCTTTCCCCTAATCTCACGGCCCAGGAAACGCATGAAAGTTAAGCATTCGTGATGCCAACGCTATCATAAACCTTAGGACTTGCGCAGTTCGTTTCCCATGGGGGCAAGGATTTTTCTCCCCCCTCCCCACGGCCCTTTGGGCTGTGGGGAGGGGGGAGAAAGGGGGGTGGGGCCATTCCGTTCCACCTTTAGAGCTTTCGACTGCGTAACTCCTAAACCTAATACAGGAGGCCCATATGCACGATCGATTCTTTCCAAGAGATTCTGGCAAGGTTTCCCGCGCCAGCCATCCGACTGGTTGCAGCGCTGCTTGCGGGCGCTCTAATGGTTCTGTTTGCGCTCATGGGGTTGGCCTCCCATCATTCAGATTCAGCGCGCGCAGCGCCGGCCATACGTTATGTCTCTCCGGCAGGAACCGATACGGGAGATTGCTCCAGTGCCGCTTCTCCGTGCCGCACGCTCCAATACGCTGTTGATCAGTCCAATCCCGGCGACGAAATCCGGGTCGCCACAGGCATTTACACAGATATTACGGCTCGCCATGAGGTAACTCAGATTGTCTACATCAGTCTCCCCTTGACGTTAATCGGCGGGTTCTCCCCGGATTTCACGATTCGGGATCCCGATGCGTATCCCACCACCCTGGATCCACAGGGTCAAACGCGAGCCATTTTCATTCGGGGCCTCTTCTCCGTGACCATAGACGGCTTTCGCTTCGTGAATGGAGCAGGGATCAGCCAGGGAGGCGCCATGCGGGTCATTTCCGCCTCTCTTCACCTTCGAAACGTCCACTTCGAGCACAATCGGACAACTTCGCTGCCCTTTTTCGACAATCCACTGGGGGGAGCCCTGTTTGTAAATGGCGCATTTCTGGTGTCTATAGAGAACAGCGTGTTTGCTTATAATTGGACCGGAATCAGTGGGGGCGGCAGCTGGATTGGAGCGGATCGTATCATCATCCGCCGCACTCAATGGTACGGGAATCGCGCCGCTGCGGCCTCAGCAGCCTCAGTACGCGGAAATGAAATCCATGTCATGGAAAGTATTTTTTACGGCAATTCCTCTTCATTTGCCGGATCGATTGGCATCCATGGAAACAAAATAACCATAGAGAACAGCATTTTTACGAGCAACACTTCTGATTATGGCGCTTCCGTTGTGGCAGGAGCGCCGGAGGCAATCCTCATCAACAACATCCTGGCCCACAATATCAGCCAGCGCGGCGGGGCCTTCAGCCTTTTCACTGGAACTGCCCATCTGATCCACAATACGTTTTTCAACAACCAGAACGCGGCGATCGATGCCTTTGGGGGAACGCTGTATCTCACCAACACGATCATTGCCTCCCACACCGTGGGAATTACCCGAACGACGCCCCCCAACCCAATCTATGTATTCACCGACAGCGTTCTCTGGCATAACGTGGATCGCGTGGCAAGCGATATAACCGGTATCGTCCGCCAGCGCGACCGACACGGCGATCCCCGGTTTGTAAACCCGGAAGCCATGGACTTCCATCTGCAACCCGGATCCGCAGCCATTAACACCGGCATCCCAACCTGGGTGAATCGGGATATAGATGGAGATCTTCGACCTCAGAGCATCATGCCCGATATTGGGGCCGACGAGGTTCCCGGGATCCCCATTTTCTCACATTATCTCCCGCTTATACTGAAGGAATTCCGTTAACCAGGCTGATGGCGAATTCCTGTGGCTCTCCACGGGTTCAAGTCATGCGTTGAAGCCCATGGGTTCCCAAGAAGTCAATTCCGTGTTCCATCTTGCATCTTGCTGATAAAAAAAGGGCCGGGAAGATCCGATGGGTCTTCCCGGCCCCTCATTTTTGCAGACCTCCTCACCTCCCTGGATCATCTATCGTTTTCCACGTCCCCATGCGTCATGGGGATCCATCAAAGGAGCTCCTGGATGAGATCCGGCAGGCTATCTTGCAGCCATTCCACCAGAAGCTCCTTGAGAAGATGGATGGCTGCGCGGAGGGAAGCCTTAAGGAACCAGCGCAGCCACCGTGCGATCACGGGTTTCCCAGCCTGAGCCCATCGGCGCAGACTGGAAAACCACTCCCGAATCCATCGGCCAGACAGGCGACAGATCCGGGCTGCCCGGGACGCTGACCAGCTGCACAGCCAGCGACCCAGGCTGACGAGGCCCCAGGCCCCGGCGGACAGCTTGCCTATCCGCATGGGCATGCCGGCTCGTCAACGTCACGCTGCCGGTCAGGAGGAAGCCCGACCCGGCACGAGGTCGGAGCGCTCGCGCTCCGGGGAGCCAATCGGACGGCTCCCAGCGCCCCATTCCCCCCACGCCTGGCGAGAATGGGGCTCGCGGGCTGGAATCCCTCGGGAGTCCAGCCTGAAGAGAGCTTCCGAAGTCTTATTCATCCGTTTTCCTCCTTTTGAGGAATTCGGATTGGTCCCTGTATTTTCTCCATACAGCCTGATGGCTGCCGGAGAAAGACAGGCACCCTCACCATGGCGCAGCCGTCATGCCTCACCGCGAGATTCGGCACGGCGTCCGAGCCGATCGGAAGCTCGGCTGATTAAGTTGTTAAGGTTCGCTCCTGCTTAGGACAAGCTAACACCTTTGTTGCTCTTCGTCAAGCCTGCCGAGCCCACAACGACGCAACCGGATTCCCGAGAATGGCCGTGGTTCGAAGGAGGGAAGGGAAAACCGGATGCGCTCGTTGATCCGGCAAGATCGCATCCGATTTTCCCTTTGTGATTTTCAGTTTTCAGAAAACCCATGATCCAGGCGAGCTGGTCAGCCATCGCCGGCCCAGCCGGCTCACCTCACTCCCCATATCTCCATCACGCCCTCCGCACCGCCCAGGATCACCCACTTTCCTTCCGGATCTACTTCCATCCACACCGGTGAATAAGAAAGCGGCTTCTCCCAAATTAGCCGCCGGGCGTCCACATCAAACGCCCGCAACCACCCTCCTCGGAAGAACCAGAACGTCACCTGCCGTTCGGAGCGAACCGCGCGGACTCGCTGAACGATCGCCAGGAATTGTCCCGTATCCGGAATCCGCCAGATCCCGGTGATGCGCGCATCCTTTCGATCATCCAGCGTAAAACTCCTCATGGGTGGTCCCGGCCAGGCAATATCCAGCCTCTTTGTCGGGATTTCAATGAGAGCGAGGTTTCGATCCGGCCACCAGCGAGCCCTCGCCAGAGGATCATCCAGGTCCAACCGTGCCAGAAGCTGACCATCCGGCACGTGGAGAACGTGAGCGAATCCCCGTGGCCCGCTGGCCCTGAGATGCACCACGAGAAAGTCGGAAGACCACTCGAGATCCTGGATCTCGCCGGCGAATTCCGGTTTCCGGATTGTGTGCCGGATGTTTCCTTCGTGATCCAGCAACCAGATTGTGTCCCCTTCAAACTGGGTGGTCACCGCGATCCATTCGGGCGAGACGGCTCCGATCAGCCTGGATCGGAGCGATACGGGCAGCGCGCGCCGCCAGAGAGGCTTTTCCTGTCCCACCGCCCCCAGCAACACCTCATTGTGTCCTATGCCAATCAGGCCCCGCCCTTGCGCATCCCGACCGATCCATTTCACACTCTGGGTTTCCACATATCCCAGCGTCCGCAATTCTAAATCCATGAAGTGCAGGCTTCCGCCGCGGATCCCAGCTGCGATCCATTGGCCATTCGGATCCGCCCATAGCGACTCAATCGGGCCCCGGGCCTCCGTGTATCGGGCGAGTCCAGTCTTTAAATTCAAAACGACAATATCCGCATATGACGATGGTCCTGCCAGAACCAGGAGCCGATCCTTCCAGATCGGCACCGCGCGTGATGTGGGAAGATCATAACGCCTCTGAATTTGCTCGCGATTGTCCAAAGAAATGACCTCCAAACGGTTCAGGCTAAGCAAATACAACCGCCTCCTCCTCTCATCCAGATGCACACGCGTCGAAGGACGGTCGCCATGCAGGTGCAGAACGTGCTCTTCCTGATCCCATGGGAACACCAGCACCTGATTGGTCCCTCCCGGGCGCGCCCGGATCACCATATATGACTCGGTGGCCTCGAGCTCCTCCACATCGAAATACTTCATCCTCCGGATGATCTCGGAATGACCCTCCACCAGATCCAGGCGCAGAACCAGAACATCATCCCCTTTCCCCACGAGGGCGTATCGCCCATGAGGATGCAACGCCGCTGCCGTTGGGCGTGTCATCGGAAGCGTAAACGTCAGCACAACCTTACCGGCCAACACATCCCACACAGATCCACGACCCATCGAATCCACCGCCAGCGCCAACCGCCCATTCTCCGTCAGGGCACCCCCGTAGTCTTTCTGGGGAAAGCCAGCAACCGGCGGGGAAATTGGACGACCAATTTCCCATGTCCGCAAGCTGTCCGCCAGCATAACAACCTGCCGCCCCTCCGCATCCAGAAAGGCCAGCGATCGAATTTCCATGGGCATCCGGGTCTCCGCCTGGATCTCGCCAGTGGTGAGATCCACAACGCGCAACGTTCCATCCCGAGTGCCCACCACCGCCGCTTTCTGATCGCTTCGGACTGCAAAGGCAGTAGGGAATTCCGTGTCCGCGGGGAGAGGAATGAATCGAATGGTCTTCAGATCAGCAGCTGAAAGCAAAGCCAGCCCCCCAGGGGTGAGAGCCACATGCATGTCCGTGCCTGTACGGATGTCTCGAAATAGCAACCATTGGGCCCGCCAGATGGGGACGAGGCGATCTGTGTTCTGAGAAGAGATCCTCTCAACATCCTCAGGAACCGGGCTGCCATGGCCCGGCAATGCTGGCGTGGGGGTAGGCAACGGAATCGTCGGCCGGACTTCCGGGGTCGGGGAGAAAATCCCGGGAACCGGAGTCGGTGTCGAACGCGGGCGACACGCCGCCAAGCCCGTCAGCAGAACCAGGATCAATCCAAGCGTCCACAGCTTTCTCATCTGAACCTCCCGTGGAAAGGAATTAGTGCTTCCATCCAAATTCTTTTTGAGGATCTCGAATGGTGAAGGCCAACGCTCTCCTGAGTCCCCCTCTCCACATCCCCAGGGCCGTGGGGAGGGGAGAGAAAAAGTATGCGGAGCAAAGCAAGCCAGGCTCCTTCAGTGTCCGGCTCGCCCCCAGCCTTTAAGGAGCCAAAACGAAAAATCAAATCTGGATGAAGCGTTCGAAGCCAGAATATGGAGAGCAACCCTCTCCTTTCATGATGATAGCCATTGACCCCCGTTGAGACCTCCGAAGTATACCGGATCCTGAGCCCGTCTTTCCCGGATCGCTCCTTCCGGTCCAGGCCGGATGATGATCCAGAGAAAACCGGAAGCGGGCGAAGCGGGCTGCGATTAAAATCAAACAGACGGGAGTTGCAATTTCCATGCAGGAATCTGCCACAGGAGGTCAGGGTGACAGAGGAACAGGAGGAGGACCTGCGAGATCTGCTCCGCCAGGCGGCGCGCCTCAGCGATGATGAATTCGAACGGCTGAAGCGGGGTGGACTCCAGCTGAATTACCTGCGGGTATGCCCACGCAAGCTCTGGCTGTTCGCCCATCAGGTGCGCCTGGAAGCCGATGCGGAGGCGGTGGCCCTGGGGCGCCTCACCCACGAGCGGGCTTACCGGAATCGGCCCCGGCGGAGCCTGCTCCTGGAGAACCTCATCGCCATCGATGTCCTCGAGGACGAGGGCACCGTGCTCGAGGTCAAGCACGCCCCGACCTTCGTCGAGGCCGCCCGCCTGCAGCTGCGATACTATCTCTACTTCCTGTGGCGCCGGGGTGTGACGCTCCGTGGGGAACTGCGCTTCCCCCGTCAGCGGCGACGAGAGGTGGTGGAGCTGGATGCCGCAGCCATCGCGGAGGTGGAAGCAGCACTGGAGGAGGCGGCGCGCATCGTCGCCCTCCCCACCCCGCCGGCCGCCGCCTGGATGCCGGCATGCCGCCGATGCGCCTATGCGCCGCTGTGCTGGGGATAACCAGAGGCTGTGCCTAAGGCCCGAAGGACAAAGGAGGCAGGATGATCCGCGATCCTAAAACCTGGGAGGAGTTTGAAGCGTCCTGGCAGCGGAATAACCCTCCGGACCTGAATCGCCATCTGCAGATCTTCGAAAACCTAATGGAAATCGCCCGCGCTCTCGGCGCATGGCCGCCCGCAGATCCGCTGACCGGGATCGAGGTCGATCTCCAGATCGCTCAAGGGATTAATCAAGATGTCCGCCTCCCTTCTGAATAAGCTGGCCCGGGCGCTGGATCAGATAGATCTGCCCTATATGATCATCGGCGGGCAGGCCGTATTGTTATATGGCGAGCCCCGCCTGACACGGGATGTGGATATTACGCTGGCAGCCACCCCGGAGGACCTCCACCGCCTCTGGCATGTGGTTCGGGAAGTCCGACTGCACCCTCTGGTGGAGGATCCGGAGGCCTTCGCGCGGCAAACATGGGTATTGCCAGCCCTGGATGAGGCGAGCGGATTGCGGGTGGATTTCGTGTTCTCCTGGACTCCCTATGAGCGCGAAGCGATCGCCCGGGCACGGGCTGTTCCAGTGCTCGGATATCCCGTTCGCTTCGCTGCGCCGGAAGATGGGATCATCCACAAGGCCATCGCGGGCCGCCCCCGCGACTGGGAGGATACCGGGGGATCCTCAGGAAGCAAACGGTAGATGTGGAAATGATTCGACGCTGGCTGCGTGCGTTTTCTGAGGCGTTGGGGCGAGATCTCCTGAGCCCCTTCGAGGAAATCTGGGTAGCGGAGTCCTCTCCCTCTACGGCCGATTCCAGTTAAGGAGGGACCCAATGGCCATGCCTCATCGCCTTCCGCCTCCACGATCCTTTCAACTGCAAAGCGAGGAAAGGTAAAGATAAAAGTAACCATTCAGCCGTTCTCCCGCAATGCCTATACGGATATAGACGGTTTCCTCGTGGGGGCTTTTGGGGCCCTTCCGCCGCTTCGCGGGAGCTCCGAATGGAATGTGGCTGGCTGAATAGTTACAGAGATAGGACTTGCGCAGTTCGTTTCCCATGGGGGCAAGGATTTTTCTCCCCCCTCCCCACGGCCCAAAGGGCCGTGGGGAGGGGGGAGAAAGGGGGGTGGGGCCATTCCGTTCCACCTTTAGAGCTTTCAACTGCGTAACTCCTAAGAGAGAAAACCTCCTCTATTTCGCGCTTCGGATCCTGAGATGGGACGCACCTATTATCTGTTCCGCAGCGGCCGCCTGCGGCGACGCCAGAATACGCTCTATCTCGAATGGGAAGCCGACGGCCAGGTGGAACGTCAGGCGATCCCGATCGAGGACGTGGAGGCCCTGTATGCGATGGGCGAGCTGGATCTCAACACCCGCCTGTTGAGCTTTCTCGGCCGCCATGGAGTCGGCCTGCACGTGTTCAATTACTACGGCTTCTATGTGGGCTCGTTTTACCCCCGCGAGGCCCATGCCTCGGGCCAGGTGGTGGTGGCCCAGGCCCTGCATTACGCCGACCCGGCGCGCCGGCTGACCCTGGCCCGTCGTTTCGTCGAGGGCGCCCTCTTCCATATGCGCCGCAACCTCCTTTACTACCGCCGGCAGGGCCTCGCGGTGGAAGCGCCCCTCGCGGTGATCGAACAGTCCCTCGGAGAGCTCGAGCGCTGCCCGGAGGTCCATGCCCTCATGGGTCTCGAAGGGCGAGCGCGGGACGCCTATTACAGCGCCTTTCCACTTATCCTGAATCTGGAAGGCTTCCGCCGGAGCCGGCGGCCCCCGGAGAACCCGGTGAACGCCCTGATCTCCTTCGGCAACGGCCTCCTCTACGCCGCTGTCCTTTCGGAGCTTTACCACACCCCTCTTCACCCGGCCGTCAGCTTCCTCCACGAGCCCTCAGCTGGCCGTTTCTCCCTGGCCCTGGACATCGCGGAGATCTTCAAGCCGCTGGTGGTGGATCGAATGGTATTCACGTTGATGAACCGGAACGCGCTGAGCGAGGAGGACTTCCTGGAAGAAGTCGGCTTCTGCTATCTGAAGGACGAGGGGCGGAAGAAAGCGGTGATGGAATTCGAGGAGCGGCTGCGGGAGACCGTGCAGCACCCGCGATTGAAGCGCCCGGTCAGCTACCGGACGCTGATCCGGCTGGAGGCCTACAAGCTGGTGCGGCACCTGTTAGGGATGGAGCCCTATGAGCCTTTGAAGGCGTGGTGGTGAGATGTATGTGATCATCGTTTACGATGTGGAAGTGGAGCGCGTGGCGAAGGTCTGCCAGTATCTGCGCCGCCATTTGCACTGGGTGCAGAACTCCGCCTTCGAAGGAGAGATCACGCCCGCCCGCCTGGAGCGGATCCGCGCGGAGCTGAGGGATCTTATCGACGAGAAGAAAGACACCGTTTATCTTTACATCCTGCCCGATCCTCACGGGATGCGCCGGGAGGTGATCGGGCGGGAGAAGGGGTCCATCTCCACTGTTCTGTGATGCAGACATTCCTGGGGGAATATGGGGAATATGGGGAATATGGGGGCGAGGCATGCCTCGCCCCTCTCGCCCCCTCTTACGGCTGGCTGGCCATCAGGATTTGCAGCAGGATTCGCATCATCTCGCCCATCCCCGGATCCGACAGCAGCTCCCCGAACATCCCACCCGCCGGGAGATCGGCCGCCGTGATCGCTTTCCCTTTCACCCACTTCTCGTAAAACGCCTCCGCCTCCTTCCTCCCCCAGACCTCCGCCAGCGTCGCCTTCCAGGAATCCGCCCTCGCCCAACCAAACCGGTGACGATCCGCATACCGACGGAGGAAGTCAAAGAACCGCTCCTCCCCCATCTCCCGCCGCAGGACTTCATACATCCACGCCCCCTTCCCATACACGATGGCCACGTAATCCAGTTCCGAATAACGCTCCGCCGGGAGATCCAGTGGGAGATCCCCTTCCATCAGACGCAGCCGGTAGGGGAGCAGCACCAGCGCATCCCAGGCGACCTCCGCAGCCGCCCTTCCGTGCTTCTGTTCCATCCACCAGACCGCCGACCAGTTCGTCAGCGCTTCATCCAGCCATGGCTCCCGATGGGCGTCGTTCCCCACCATCCCATACCACCACTGGTGGGCCGCTTCATGGGCGATGACGAAGCCGGGGACATCGAGGTCGGAACCCAGCAGGGCTCCCATGTCCCCCATCTCATACAGATCCTCGCCGATCAGGATCAGACCGCTGGCCTCCACGCCGGCGGCCCCGCCGCCCAACGGCGCCTCCACCACATCCAGTTCCGGGAACGGATAGGGACCGAAGGCCTCTCCGAATCGTTCCAGCGCATCCAGGGCATCCTCCATTCCCTGTTCGAAGTTCCCCTCATCCGCTTTCAGGAAGAAAC
>JAUQQB010000356.1 GCA_030550075.1 Chloroflexota bacterium
CCTTAAACCCACACTGGGCATCCTGAAAACGGCGGCGAGGGAAAAGCAACCAGACGATGAAATTATAGATGCGGGAGATCAGCTCGCGTTTGAGGGAACGTGTGATCCGGGATCGGGGATGCAGCCGGTTCCCTGTGGCCACGTGATAGTGTCCTTCCACGAGAGGCTGGATCAACGGCATGAAGGCGCTGAGGTCGGTAGAGAGATCCACATCCATATAGGCCATGACATCCGCGTCGCTCTCCAGCCAGGCCTTGCGCAGTGCTCGCCCCCGCCCCTTGCGGTTCAGCCGGATGTAGCCCACTTCACCGGGCCACCGCTCGACCAGCTGCCGCCCGATCTCCGGCGTGCGGTCCACGGAGGCGTTATCCGCGATCACAATCCGCCAGCGATACGGACAGTTCTCCCGGAGGAAGGCGCGCAACTTCTGAACGCTGGGCTCCAGGTCCCGCTCCTCGTTGTAGACCGGAATCACCACATCCACCCGCACCATCGCATCCATTCGATGAAGGCCTCCTCTAAAGCTTTCGTGTTCCTGATCTCCGGAGGCTTATAGGAGCCCCCAAATTTTTGCCCTGCTCCGCAGGTTGCTGGATCACTCGTCGAGCGTCTCCCATGGCGCTGAACGGAAAGCGCCGTGCAGGGACTCCATAATCCCCGGGGCGAACTCCGGATAGAGGGCGGCGAAGGCCCGCAACAACCCGAAGCATCCAGCCAGCATCATATCTCCATAAGGAACCGCGAAGTAAACCGGGTGGCGGGACTCCCGCAACAACCCCCGGCGGGGTCCAACGACCGCCACCCCATCCGGCTCCATTGGTGCCGTCTCGAACATCAGCGCCCCGTGGCCCATATCTCCAAACACTTCCTCAAAGTCCAGCGCGCCCTCCGCCAGCCGGCTTAATAAGCGATCCAGCTTCTCTCCATCCAGAAAGCCCGTGTGGTGCTCGAAGAGCCCTTCCACCTGTCCCTCCCGCAGGCGAAAGGCAAGGGTGTGGAAGTTCCCTACGTTGACGACCAGACACCGCCGCCATGCGGCCACGCAGGGATCGAGGGTGGCGCCCAGGACCGCCGCTGGGGCGGTATCCATTCCCACTACCGGTCCGTCGAAAACCTCCCGAACCGTGCGCACTGCCGCCTGCAACCGGGTCATGGCGGGAGGGATCTCTTCCCCTCGATGGGCGAAGACGGTGAGATCCCGCTGTTCCGAAAGCTGCCGGGCCAGATAATCGAACCGGAATTTCCGATCCGAATGCCTGGGAGGTGCCGCGCCATGATCAAAGACCGCTACTGCGATCCCATCCACTCGGAGGGGGACATCGAAGGCCTCGAAAGCATGCCGCAGCGCGTCCCAATCGAAATCCCGCAACGTCAGGCGGACCACCCGCTCATCCATGCGGGCGGCCTCGTCCTCGCTCACGATCCGCACCCCCATGGCCTGCACCGCGTCCAGGTCATCGTTGAAGGTACGCGCCGCCTCGGGGGTCGCATATACCGGCAGACCCGCCCGGAGGTGATCTTCCACCGCCCAGTGGCATGGACCTCCTCCCATCGTCACGCCGGTGAGGAGAACCGGCCGTCGCTCCCGGGTCGCCTGGCGGATGGCCCGGGCAACCCGGATCGTCGGCGAGGGCAGGATCAGCTGATAGGCGTTCTCCAGCTCCCGCCGGCTATCATACAGCAAGATATCCTGAGTTCCGGTCCCGATATCCACACAGAGGATCTTCAAGAGGAACCTCCCAATTCATTAGGAGTTACGCAGTTCGCCCTCTTCCCCAGGTTTTTTGGGGGCTGGGTCGGGCGCCTTCGGCGCCTGACCCAGCCCCCAAAAATCATTTCATCCCCCTGATGAAGGAGGGAGGGGCTCATGGACTCCCCTTTGCCAGAGGTCATTTGCGTAAGTCCCATTCATTTTAGGAAAGGATGAAGGCCGCCGCTGACGGCCTCTTCTGCTCCTGAAACCTTCGCTCTACCCCCGCGGGCGGGAGCTGATCTCCATTGGGCGTTCCAGCTGAGCCTGCACGGTGGCAACCGCCTCCTCCGGCGTCTCCACCAGCTGCAGGATGGCCGCGTCCTCCCCTCGAATGTAAACTGGGTCCAGATACGCTTCCAGTAAGCGTCGCCATCGGGAGCCCAGGAGCAGGAGCGGCCGCGGGGAGATCTCACCGGTCTGCAGGAGACTCCAGGCCAGCGCCATCTCGCTCAAGGTTCCAATGCCTCCGGGAAGGGCGATCAACGCATCGCCGGCTGTGACCAGATAATGAAGGCGTTGAAAGAGGGTGGGGAACTTGATCTCCACATCGAGGTAGGGGTTAGCCGTTAATCCCCATCGATCGAATAAATCCACCGTCACCCCAATGGTCCGTCCGCCAGCCTCCTTTGCCCCGCGGCTCACGGCCTCCATGGTCCCGCCATATCCGCCGCTGAGCACGATGAAACCGGCCCGGGCCAGCCGGCGGCCGAGCTCCAGCGCAATCTGAAAATCTGCGGATTCCGGTGGCGGGGCGCTGCCGCCAAATACAGAGATGACCCGCTGTGGCATCCGAACGCTCCTCAAAGAAATTCTTTGGGGTGTGGAGGTGCCCTTTTGGTGCGCCCCCCACATCCCAAATTCCTCCCTCTAAAATGCCCCAATACCCCGGTAACGAAAGCGTTCGATGAGAAGAATACCGAGGAACGTCATCAGGAGCAACAGCGTGCTCATGGCCATGGCCTGGCCCAGATTCAGCTCGCCGGGCTGACTGAGAAAGCGGGCGATAGCCAGCGGCATCGTGGTCATCGTCGGCCGGGCGATCAGGGCGGTGGCGCCGAATTCGCCCAGGGAGACGCAAAAAGCGAAGACAGCCGCGGTGAGCAGCGCCCGCCCCAGCAGCGGCGCTTCCACATGCCACCAGACCCGCCAGGGGGAGGCTCCCAGGGTCATCGCCGCCTCTCGCCAGCGGGGGTTCATCCCCTCCATCGCCGGCAGGAGGATGCGCACCACGAAGGGATAGGCGATCAGCGTGTGCGCGATCACGACCAGAAGCGGCGAGGTGCGCAGGGCTATGATGGCTTCTACCAGCCCCGGCCACGCCTGCAGAAAGGCCGGCGGCCGGCTGAACCCTACCAGGAACCCGAATCCCAGCGTGACCGCCGAGGTCGAGAGCGGAAGCATCAACAGGGGATCCAGCCACTGGCGGCGACGACGGCCCGCCAGCCCATAGGCGACCATCCCACCCAGCAGGAGCGAAAGCACCATGACCGCAACAGCGAAAACCAGCGAATTGCGGATCGCCTCGATCGGCGGGATATATGTGACCGCCCCGCGCCGGTTGATCCACAGCTCCCGATAATATCCCAGCGTGATCCACCCGGTGTAAACGGCCACTTCCCCCGGCTTCTGGAGGGTCATCGGGGTGAACGAGCGGAGGACCAGCGTTAGCAGCGGCAACCCGATCCACAGGAAAAGCATCGTCATCCCCAAACCGATCCCCAGACGCTCCAGCCATGTGCGCGGGGGGCGGACCGTAGACGCTGCCGGCCGCCATTCCAGGGGGAACGTGAGCTGAGCCTGCAGGCGCGTATAGACCGATAGGATCCCAAAGGTCAGTCCCAGCTGAACCAGGGCCAGGGTGGCCGCGCCGGGGAGGTTGAAGAGGCCGACCGCCTGGCGATAGATCTCGACTTCCAGTGTGGCGTATTGCGGGCCACCTAACAGCAACACCACACCGAAGCTGGTGAAGTCGAAGAGGAACACCAGCGCGGTCGCCGCCAGGATCGCCGGCATCAGGAGGGGGATCGTCACCCGCCGCAGGGTTTGCCCGTGGTCCGCT
>JAUQQB010000357.1 GCA_030550075.1 Chloroflexota bacterium
CGGCGATCCTGGTGCTGGAGGATCTGGAGTTCGCCCTGGCCCGGGGGGCTGAGCCCCTGGCGGAGATCATCGGCTACGGCGCGACCTCCGATGCCTATCACCCTATCGCACCGGACGAGAATGGAGCAGGGGCGGCCCGTGCGATGGCCAAAGCGCTCCGCAAGGCCGGGATCCGCCCGGAGGATGTGGATTACATCAACGCCCACGGAACAGGGACCCCGCTGAACGATAAGACGGAGACGATGGCCATCAAAACGGTGTTCGGCGAACGGGCCTATGAGATCCCGATCAGCGCCACCAAGTCCATGACCGGCCACATGATCGGGGCCACCGGCGCCCTGGAGGCGATCTTCTGCGTGATGGCGATCCGGGAGGGGATTCTTCCGCCAACGATCAACCTCCAGAACCCGGACCCGGAGTGCGATCTCGACTATGTGCCCAACGTCGCCCGGCGGAAGGAGGTTCGCATCGCGATGACCAACGCCTTCGGCTTCGGCGGCCACAACAGCGTGCTGGTGATCCGGCGCTGGGAAGGAGCATGAAAGTATGGGGGCCGGCGGTCGAAGGAGCCGGCCCCCAGCCGGATTCACAGCGTTCGCGCCGAGAAGGGCTCAGCCGGGATGAACCGTCCCCATCCTGGGGTCCCCCGAAAGGCTCCTTCCTCCACCACCACCTGACCGCGGACCATCACCATGCGCACGCGCCCCCGAACCCGCCATCCCTCATAGGGCGTGTAGCCAGCCACGTGATGCAGGCGGGAAGCGGAAAGGATCTCCTCCGGCTCCGGATCGTAAAGGACCAGATCCGCGTCCGCCCCGGGTTGCAGCGTTCCCTTGCGGGGGTAGAGCCCGAACAGCTTCGCCGGGTTGGTGGCGCACAGGCGCACCAGGTCAGGCCACTCCATGCGGCCCTCCAGGATGCCGAATGTGTAAAGAAGCGGCAGCATGGTCTCCAGCCCGGGCAACCCCCCGGGGGTGGTGAGAAAGGAACCGGTGGCCGTCTTCTGGCGGAGCGCATAGTCACAGTGATCGGTCCCGATGGTGGCAATCCATCCCCGATGCAGACGTTCCCACAACCCGGCTCGCTCGATGGCCGGTCGCAGAGGCGGCTGCAGGATATACCACTCAGGATGAGGGCCCTCGTAAGCCGTCTCATCCAGGAGAAGATACTGCGGGCAGGTCTCGGCGAAAGCCGGCTGACCCTGCCGGGCGGCCTCATGGATCAGGTCGACGGCTCGGGCCGTGGAGCAGTGGACGATGTAGACCGGCGCGCGGGCCTCGGCGGCCAGGAAAAGAACCCGGTGCACGGCCTCGATTTCGGCGAAGGGCGGGCGCGAGCGGCCGTGTTCCCGCAAGCTGGTGCGGCCTTCCGCCTTCAGCCGTTCAATGGACTCCGTCACGATGGCATCGTTCTCGCAGTGAACCATGGTCAGCAAGCCGAGGGCGCCAGCTGTTCGCATCAAGCGCAGAAGGGTCGCATCATCCGCGTAGTAGTTGGGACGATAGGTCGTGTAAAGCTTGATGCCGGCCACGCCTTCGGCCCTTAGCTTCCCGAGCTCCCCTTCCTTCCCGGGCGGCAGATCGGTCACCATCATATGAAGGGCGTAGTCCACCACCGCCTTCCCGTGGGCTTCCTCCAGACGGGCCGCCAGGGCCTCTTCCAGGGTTTGCCCGCGAAACTGAGTGGCGAAATCCACCACGGTGGTCACCCCACCGAAGGCCGCCGCCCGGGTCCCGGTGAGCCAGTCGTCATCGGTGCGATAGATTCCCGTATCCAGGGCGATATGAACGTGGGGATCCACCAGGCCAGGGAGGACCATGCATCCCCCCGCGTCCATCACCGTCTCTCCCGGATAAGGAAGAAGATCCCCCACGGCAGCGATCCGCTCCCCCTCCACGCGAAGGTCCGCCCGCAGTATTCCCTCAGCGGTCACCAGCGTTCCGTTCCGGATGAGCATGGAGGCTCCTCCTGAGAAGAATGGCGATTCCAGGGCGCACCTGGTTGTTTCAGGACCCGAGGCGTGTATGGGCCGGTCGCGACGCTTAACCCCGCCTCGAGATCCTCAGGAAGCCGGGCGGTTTATGGCGTCAGGGGTATCCCCAGCCGGATCAGAAACGCATTGATGGTGGGAGTCAGGGCGACCAGGATCGGAGCGATGAGGAGCCCCGGCAAAAAGCTGGCCACCCGCACGCGTTTGATGTCCAGCAACAACAACCCGATCCCCAGGATCATCGCCCCGCCGACCGCTGTCATCTCGGTGATCATCATCTCGGTCAGGAGCGCCTTCACCAGCCCCGCCCCCAGGGTCAGGGCCCCCTGATAGATCAGCACGGTCAGGGCGGCGAACATCACTCCGAGGCCCAGCGAGGCGCTGAAGGCCAGGGATGCAAAGCCATCCAGTGTCGCTTTGATGGCCAGGAGCGTGTAATCCCCGGTGAGGCCGTCCTGGATCGAGCCCAGGATGGTCATAGGGCCGACACAGAAGACCAGGCTGGCCGTGACGAAGCCCTTCACGAACGCGCTGCCTTCCCCGCTGCTCCCGGAGACCCGGGTCTCCAGCCAGCGTCCCAGGGCATGGAGGCGCTCCTCCAGCCCCAGCCACTCCCCGATGACCCCGCCGAGGAGCAGGGCCGCCAGCATCCGGAGCGGATTCTGGGTCTGAAGGGCCATGCTCATCCCGATGACCAGGGTCATCAGGCCCAGGCCGTGCAACACAGTCTGGCGAATCCGTTCGGGGAGCCGGCTGCCCACCAGCATCCCCGCACCGCTGCCCACCACCACCGTCGCGACGTTGATGAGCGTTCCGACCATCCGATGGCCCCTCCGGTTCGCAGGATGGCGTAACCTGAGCAGGACAACTGCGAGCAGTTGTCCTGCTCAGGGGCTACACTCGATGATCCCGATTTCCCACGCCTCCCCTATCCGCCGGCCGTTGTGAAACACCGGTAAGCGCCGGCCGTCAGGACCATAGAACCCGATGACGATCGGGTAGCGTCCTGGCGCCAGCGTCGTCGGCAGCCATACCCCGTAACGATCCTCCAGGACCTCGCCCGGACGCCAGGTGGTGGTCGGACGGCGCCATCCCAGCGGCTCTCGATCCGTCTGGGCCACCGGACGGCCATCCGGGCCCTGCACGTGCACGAAAACCTTGTAAGGTGTGGGGACAGGGGCCAGGACCCGCCAGCGCACCACCAGGCCCAGCACATCCCCGGGGCCCAGGCGAGAGGTCGTCATCCCATATCCGTCCACCTCGATGGCTTCCCCAAACCGAACCCCGGGCGCCGGACGTTCGTCGGGTTCTCCCAAACCGTAAACCGCGAAGCGGATGCGGCCGATCCAGCGCTCCTCAGCCCGAAAGGCATGGGCGTCCAACCACGTCTCGACCCGGCCCTCCGGATCTGCCTCCTGCTCTCCGTACCAGAGCACAAAAAGCCGGTCCCGCCCGCGCAGCGCTGGAGTGAGGGTTTCTTCGATTTCTTCCAGCGAGGGCGGACGCCGTAACGGGGCGGGAATCAGCGGGGCTTCCGGCCAGTAGTAAGTAAACACATCGATCTGCCCGGGCGCATACAGCAGGATCCCATCTCCCGGCCGCATGAGGGCGGCCAGCGTCCGGGCCACCCCCCGGTAATCATCCCGGGCGAAGTGGGGATCGAAGTAGAGCGCCCACAGGCTGACGCCTGTTGGGCCGAGCATCAGTCCGAGCGTGAGAGCGAGGCCGATCCGTTCCCCCCACAAACCTCCGCGCTTCTGGAGAAACTGCCGCATCGCCTCCAGGCCGGCCGCCCACAGGGTCACGAAGGCGGGAAGCG
>JAUQQB010000358.1 GCA_030550075.1 Chloroflexota bacterium
GCTCTGCTCTTCTCTGGATCGGAACGCCCCTTCTGCTCATCGCAGCCTTCTTGATCTGGGGAGCGATCAATGCCCTGGGGCATACCGCGCTGATCGCTCTGGTGAATCGCCTGGAAGAAGGCGAGCCCCCCACGTTCCTCACCGCACGGGAAGCCATCCGGGGGTATGCAGGCCGTATTTTCCTGATCCACGTCCTGCTCCGGTTGCCTCTTTTGATGATTGCGGGGATCTTCGTATTGCCGCTGGCGATCCCAATCCTTCTGGCGATGGCGGAAAACCGCTTCACCATTCCGGGACCCATGGTGGATACCGGCCTGTTTTTCTGTTGTCTGGGAGTACTGATTGTGATTCCAGCTTCCATCCTGATCACGTGGATTGAGGAACTGGCGAATCGAGCATGCGTGCTCGACGGACGTTCGACCTTTGACAGTATCGCCTACGGCTGGGCCGCTATCCAGCAGCGCTCCGGGCCGGTCATTGCTCTCGGCATAAGGCTTTTGGGGATCGCCGGTGTGGCCGGTCTGTTCACCATCGTTTCGCTCAACATCCTTCAGGGAACGATAAGCCGCTCGCCAGCCGGCCCGCTGGCTTCACCTTTCGGCGTGAAAGGACCATGGGGGGTTCTGCTGAGTTTCGGCATCGCGGAAATGGCGATCAACACATGGGTTATGACGTTTCTTTCGTCCAGCTGGACGCTGTTCTATCGCCAGCTCCTAATGTCGGATCGAAATCGCTCCCCGTGATTCGACGAGCGGGTGTGGGCTGCATTCGGCGGCCCGCCCCTACGGTTCTTCTCCCTCTCCACCGAAAGCCCTGAAAGCGGGGTGGAATGACCCCACGGGAAGCTGACCACGCAAGTCCTGTTGGGTTAAAATGAACTGGGAGCAGCAGCAAAGCGACTGCCTCAGGTTTCGCATTCTCTTAGAATCCGGAGGCCTGCATTGCGGGCAGGATTCTGGGTGGAGAACATCCGTCAGGCCCTGGACACATTAGCCTCGAACCGGCTGCGGGCTGCCCTGACCTTGCTGGGCATTCTGATCGGTGTGGCCGCGGTGATTGCCATGGTGGCCATCGGCCGGGGCGTGCAGCATTACATCAACACCCAGTTCGCCGCCATCGGCACCAATCTCGTCTTTGTGATCCCCCGGGCGGCCGCTGAAGGAAACGCCGCGGGGACCGCCCTTCGGGACATCTCATCGCTCACGATGCGGGATGTCCGGGCTATCGAGCAGGCAGTGCGAGGGCGGGCCGTTGCGGTGGTTCCGGTGATCCAGCGCTTCGGGCCCATTGAAAGCGAGGGGCGTGAGGCCGTGACGGTCATCCTGGGCACCACGCCCGGTTACGCCTCCGCACGCAACTGGCGCCCTCTTTATGGTATTTTCCTGGAGGAGGGGCACATCCTGAACCGGTCCCGGGTGATCGTGCTGGGCCTGACCCCGGCCCGCCGCCTTTTCCCCGATGTTCCGAACCCCATCGGGCGGACCGTCCGCATCAATGGGATCCCCTTCCGGGTGATCGGAGTGATGTCCGATAAGGGAGGCAGCGCCTTCGGCGATTATAACGATCTGGCCTTTATCCCGCTCACCGTGGCCCAGGAGATGCTCTATGACGCCCGGGATCCGCGCACCGGCGAGCTCCTGGTCACTGGGGTTATGCTTCAGGTGGCGCGGGCGGAATACACCGATGAGGTGGTCCGCGCGATCACGGAGACCCTGCGAGCACAGCATCGGATCCGCTTTCAGGACGAAGACGATTTCGCTGTCCTGACCCAGTTCGAGCTGGTTTCGATTTTCGGTCAGATCTCCAGCGTGCTGACGATTTTCCTGGGAGCGCTGGGGGCGATCTCGTTGCTGGTAGGCGGCATTGGGATCATGAACATCATGCTGGTCTCCGTAACCGAGCGGACGAGGGAGATCGGCCTGCGCAAAGCTGTGGGTGCCCGACGTCGGGACATCATGATCCAGTTCCTCACCGAAGCTACAGTGATCACCATGCTGGGGGGCGCGATGGGCACCGCAGCCGGGATGGCCCTGGCTTCCTTAATTGGCCTTCTCAGTCAGGGGGAAGTTCAGGCCGTTATCGGGATGGACACAGTGATCCTGGCAGTTGGGGTGAGCGCCGCCGTGGGGTTGTTCTTCGGGCTTTATCCGGCTTGGCGCGCTGCGCGATTGGATCCTATCGTTGCGCTACGATACGAATGAGGCCACCTGCTAACCCTGAACATTTCTTCTGGACCTGTCACGCGATTACAGTTTGGGGGGATGGGCGAATAAGGGAACAGGCCTTTTTCTCTTCTTCCCCCAACCCGCTGGGCCGCAGGGGACGGCGCTCTCATCAGAGCCCGGAGGGACCATGGTCCTCCCCGCCAGTCCCACGAGATCCGCCGTAACGTCTTAAAAAAGCCTCCCGTGAGATCCAGAACTGCACGCGCTCCAGCTGATGAAAACGTCTGTTCCGCAAGCTGGAGGGGTTGTATGCGCGTATAAGCAGCCACACGTAGAAATCATCCATCCGATAGCGCAGCCGCCGCCATCCGCTGGCTCCCCGCTCCAGCAGGATGAGATCAAATCCAAGCGCCTGGATCAGCCCTCGTACAGGATCCACCATGGAGGTTTCCCCCCGCAGCGCCCGGGCCTGTCGGGCTTCGGGATGTTGCTCCATCCACCGGGCGACCAGTCGAAGCGAGGCCACCAGGCGTCGGTAAAACCGGAGGCTCCAGGCCAGATCCGGTCCCTCCGGCGGCATTCGTGGGATCCGTTCGTTCCACAGGTGCAGCTCCACGATCGGATCCCCCCGCCAGATCCATGTCCCATCGGAGAGCTGAAGGTCCCGGTTGGAGAAGCCCAGGGCCACGCGAAGCACGCACTGGGGGTCCTGCGTAAACTCCTGGACCCGATGCGCTCTCCGGAGCATCGGGTCCAGCTGGTGGACGAACGCCTCAATCACAGGTTGCGTGCACATTTTGTGAGCTCTACGGGGCTGGGGGAAGGACGGATAAGCATTTCCGGCGTGGGAAAGGCCACCAGGGGCGGTTTCCCCACCCCGAAAAGCCTCTCAACGTCATGCTGGAAATCGGATCTAAATCGACTTCGGGGCTGGGCGGGCTGCCGGTCCCAAACCCCATGGAAGGATCAACCCCGGGACCAGTTCAGCGTCCCGTGGCAATCAGGGTGACGCCCAATACCACCAGCGCGGTCCCCATCCACTTCCAGGTCCCAATCGGCTCATGGAAGATCAACCAGGCGGTAAAGACCTGCACGCTGGCAAATCCCAGTCCCATGGTAAGACCCACCGCGATATGCACGGGGAGCCAGCGGAGGAGAGCCGTATAAGTCAGCACGCTCATGAATCCGGAGAGGTTGCCCAGGATCTGCCACGCCAGAAAGGCCAGGGCGGTTGCGCTCTCAGCGGATCGCTTAAATCCGATGTTTGCGATCACCACGAGGCACTGATAGAGCAGGACGAGCAGAGGGATCCAGATCGGATGCGGAGGATTCGACATAGGCCACCTCAATCGGGTAACCGGTTTTTCTTTCTCTGAGGGCGCTTACCCCTGGCGGGCCTTCGGCGTGTCCTCGGCGGGGCCGAACAACCGTCGTTGCCATTCCGCAAGACGCCGCAGGGCTTCCAGCCGCTCCCGATCCCCCAGACGAGCCCGCTCAACTGCCTCGTGAAGGATGCGAATGGACCGATCGTAGAGGGCGCGATCCACCGGGAACGGATGGCGATCCTTTCCGCCGTGGGCGAACGCAAAGCGCGCAGGATCCCGGAAGGAGAGCGGCGTCCCATAGAGCAATTCCGCCAG
>JAUQQB010000359.1 GCA_030550075.1 Chloroflexota bacterium
GAGGCCACCATCTGGACGGCCTTCAACCAGTTGCAGACCTACAAGGCGGAGCTCCCCACGCTTTTTTCCTTCAACGAGTTGCTGGTCGTCTCCGACGGCCTGGAGGCTCGGCTTGGCACCCTCACTGCCGGGCGCGAGTGGTTCAAGCCCTGGCGGACGATCGCCGGCTTCCAGATCGAGGACCAAGCGGCGCCACAGCTCGAAGTGCTTCTCAAGGGCGTATTCGACAAGCGCTACTTCCTGGAGCTCCTGCGGGACTTCATCGTCTTCGAGGACGACGGCAGCGGCCGGCTGGAGAAGAAAGTCGCGGGCTACCACCAGTTCCACGCGGTGCGGGTGGCCGTGGCGGAGACGCTGAGGGCCGCGAAAGAAACCCTGCTGCCGTCGCAAGTCCGGGAAACACTCACCCGCTACCAGGCAGGTATGAGGCCCGGCGGCGAGCCGGGAGACCGTCGGGTGGGTGTCGTGTGGCACACGCAGGGCGCTGGCAAGAGCCTGACCATGGTCTTCTACGCGGCCCGCATCGCCCGCGAACCGGAGATGGAGAACCCCACCATCGTGGTCCTCACCGACCGCAACGACCTCGATGACCAGCTCTTCGGCGTTTTTTCCCGCTGTCAGGACCTCCTGCGCCAGCCCCCGGTCCAGGCCGAGTCGCGCGCTCACCTGCGGGAGCTCCTCCGCCGCCCTTCCGGCGGGATCGTGTTCACCACCATCCAGAAGTTCTTCCCGGAAGAAAAGGGAGACCGGCACCCCCTCCTCTCCGACCGCCGCAATATCGTCGTCATCGCCGACGAGGCCCACCGCAGCCAGTACGATTTCATCGACGGGTTCGCCCGGCACATGCGGGATGCCCTGCCGAACGCTTCCTTTATTGCCTTCACCGGCACGCCTCTGGAATTGGAGGACCGCAACACCCGGGCGGTCTTCGGCGACTACATCAGCATCTACGACATCCAGCGCGCCGTGGAGGACGGGGCCACGGTGCCCATCTACTACGAGGCGCGCCTGGCCAAGCTGGACCTGCCAGAGGAACTCAAGCCGCGCATCGACATCGAGTTTGAAGAGGTGACGGAAGGCGAAGAGGTGGAACGCAAGGAGCGACTCAAGACGAAATGGGCGCAGCTGGAGGCGATCGTCGGGTCGGAGCGACGGCTTCGGCTGGTGGCCCAGGACATCGTGGACCATTTCGAGAAGCGACTCGAAGTCTTAGACGGCAAGGCCATGATCGTTTGCATGAGCCGACGCATCTGCGTGGACTTGTACAACGAGATCGTCCGGCTCCGCCCCCAGTGGCACCATGAGGACGACGACAAGGGGATGGTGAAAGTCGTGATGACCGGCTCTGCGTCGGACCCAGCGGGGTGGCAGCAACACATCCGCGACAAGCGCCGTCGGGAGTTTTTAGCCCGCCGCTTCCGGGACCCGAACGACCCCTTCAAGCTGGCCATCGTCCGGGACATGTGGCTGACTGGCTTTGACTGCCCAAGTCTCCACACCATTTATCTGGATAAGCCCATGCGCGGCCACACCTTAATGCAGGCCATCGCCCGGGTCAATCGGGTGTTCCGGGACAAGCCGGGCGGTCTCGTGGTGGACTACCTGGGGCTGGCGCCCGAACTCAAGGAGGCGCTCCGCACCTACACGGAAAGTGGTGGCAAGGGCGACGCGGCCCTGGACCAGGGCGAGGCCGTGCGCGTGATGCTGGAGAAATACGAGGTGTGCTGCGACCTGTTCCACGGCTTCGACTGGACTCGGTGGAAGGCCGGCAAACCTGCCGAGGGCCTGGCCCTTCTGCCTGCTGCCCAGGAGCACATCCTGGCCCAGGAAAATGGGAAGGACCGCCTCCTTCAGGCGGTGGCGGAGCTGTCCCGCGCTTTCGCACTGGCGGTCCCCCACGAGGAGGCTTTACGGATCCGGGACGACGTGGACTTCTTCCAGGCGGTGCGGGCGGCACTCGTGAAGCGCGCCCCGGCGGACGCGCGGCCCGAGGAAGCGCTCGACCACGCCATCCGGCAGATCGTCTCCCGCGCGGTGGTGCCGGAGGGCGTGGTGGACCTCTTTGAGGCCGCGGGGTTAAAAAAGCCGGACATCTCGGTGCTCTCGGAGGAGTTTCTGGCGGAGGTCCGGGGGATGCCCCACAAGAACCTGGCTGTGGAGCTCCTGCGGAAGCTGCTCCAGGGCGAGATCCGGGCGCGCCGGCGGCGGAACGTGGTCCAGGCCCGCTCCTTCGCAGAGATGCTGGAGCGGACAATCCGCCGTTACCAGAACCGGGCCATCGACGCGGTGCAGATGCTGGAGGAGCTCATCGAGCTGGCCCGGCAGATGCGCGAGGCGGACCGCCGGGGCGAGCAACTGGGGCTCTCCGAGGAAGAACTGGCCTTCTACGATGCGCTGGCCGCAAGCCAGGGCCCGCAGGCGGTCCTCGCCGACGACGCCCTGCGCACCATCGCCCAGGAGATCCTGCAGGTGGTCCGGGCCAATGTCACCGTGGACTGGACGGTGCGGGAGAATGCCCGGGCACAACTTCGGGTGCTTGTAAAGCGCATCCTGCGGAAGTATGGGTACCCACCCGATCGGCAAGAGAAAGCGACGCTGACCGTTCTTGAGCAGGCAGAAGTCCTTACTGAGCTTTGGGCACGAGCGGCCTGAAGGCCGCATTCCCCTGACATCCGGGTCAGAAACCGCGAAGACGACATAAAGGTAATTGATTTCCGTGGGAGTGAGGCGGTTAGGCTCATAAGTGCCGATCCCTCCATGGAGGGCTTTAGGGGTGGGCGGGACCTCCAAAGGCGGCCCCGCCCACCCCTAAAACATAAAATTTCCCTCCTCTCCATGACCCTGCGGGCTGCGGAGCGGCGGGAAAGGGGGAAGGGGCGCGCTCCGTTAAGGAGCGTGCCGAAGCGGATGTGCGTTCTTGAGACAATGGGCGGCGGGAATCCTTCGTGAGGATCGGTGGACCAGCGATAAAGAGGCCCGCACGGGGGATTACGCAGTGTTTTACTTTATTCGACCTCTCTCCTCTTTCGTCGCTGTGGGTTCCGTTATCAGCGCTGCCACGCGTAACCGGGATCCTTGGTCTGACTATTACATAGCGGACATGGCGGATATCCGGCTTCTATCGCGCCCCGTCCCCTTAGCCGAGGCCCGTCACCGGTTTCCTGAGTGGGCCTGGCTTCGCCAGCCCCACTGAAGCGTCTGTGTGCCGGATCGCCTCACGTAGAAATTCCTGGAATACATTCTCAACAACCCGTGAGGTATCAAAGGCATGGCAAGAGAACTTGCCTCCGTGGAAGAGATCCTCCGCCCGGAGATCCCTGAGCTCCAGCCCTCCTTTCTGCTCCGATGAGTCATTGAACCGAGGTGGAGACATCTGGAGCCGGTGCCGTGGGGCGGCCGGCAAGCCAGAGGAAGCCCAGGGCTCCCAGGAGGGCTATCCCCGCCCCGCCCCACCAGATCGCCGCCGGCCCCAGCTGATCATGCAGCATCCCTCCCAGCACCGGCCCGATCCCGAACCCCACGCCCCACGTCAACCCATATACGCTCATATACCGCCCCCGCGCCTCCACCGGCGCCCGGTTCGCTGTCCACGTGGTGGCCGTGGGAATCATCAGCATCTCCCCCATGGTGAGCAGCACCATGCTGAACAGGAAGGCCGGGAAGCTTCCCCCAGCGCCACGCTGCCCACCCCCAGGGCGTAGAAGAGCGAGCCCGCCACCAGGACCGGCAGCTCCCGGAACCGGGACGCCAGCCGCGTGATCCCATACTGGAACGCGACCACCATCGCCGCGT
>JAUQQB010000360.1 GCA_030550075.1 Chloroflexota bacterium
GAGGGAGATGACGGTGACCGACCAGATCCGTGAGAAAGCTTTCAAAGAGCACCAGGTCCGCTTCCCCTAACAATCTTAGGAGGCGCATCGCCGCCTCCTCGGGGGTGATCTGCGGCAGCTCCGGGAATGGCCGGCCGTGCCGTCGGGCCCACTCCGGCGCGAAGGCGTTTGTGATGTCCCAGAGCAGCGCGCGCCCGCTCAGCAGATCCTCAAACGTCCGGAACGGGAGACCGGCCAGCCGGTTCATCCAGGTCGTCACCGAAGGCCGCAATCGCCCCCGGGCGACGAGTTCCCAGTAGAAATCCGAATACGCGTTCGCGAACGTCGGACGAAAGCCCGCCGCCCGGGCCCGGACGAAGAGGCTGTGTTGCTCCAGCAATCGAACCAGCTCGGCCGAGGGGTAACCGGTTCGATGCCCCCCGATGAGGGCGGGGGCGTTCAAACCCGTGAACAGCGCCGTTTGCCCGGTGGCGCTTTGAGGGAGACCCGGCACCCCCAGCGCGGCATCCAGCTCGCGGCAGAGGAGATCCCCGTTCTCTCCTGCGCAGCCCCGCGTCAGCGCGCGCCCCAGCCGGGCGACGAGCCGGGGAAGGCCAGGGAGGAACAGCGGATTCCACGGTTCCTGCTCCCCCAATCCCACCCCGTCCAGAAAAACCAGCACCATCGGTCCCATGGGAAGGTTCGGAAGATCGGGCTCTCCGGGGATGCCCCGGCGCGGCGCCTTCTTCATTGCTCTTGAGGTTTTCAAGGGGTAAGCAGGGCTTTCGGCCCTGCTTACCCCCAGTGGATGACCCACGCTCACATCTTATAGCCGATCCGGCGCAGGAACTCCTTGCGATGGGCGACGTCCGCCTCTGTCTCGATCCCCCGGGTGGCCACGCCGTCGATCACCCCGAGGATCCCTCGCCCCTGTTCGGTCTCGGCGATGATCACCTGCATCGGGTTGGCGGAGGCCGCATAGATATGACAGACCTCCGGGACCATCTTGATGGCGTTGAGGACGTTGATCGGGTAGTAGCCTTTGCCCAGGATCACGATGAAGAAATGGCCGGCGCCGACCGCCAGGGCGTTCTTCTTGGCCAGCTCCACCAGCTCCGGGTCCGTGCCGCTGGCCCGGACCAGGGCGGGGCCCGAGGACTCACAGAAGGCCAGGCCGAACTTGATGCCGGGGACCGTGTTCACAAGGGCCTCGTGGATGTCTTCCACGGTCTTGATGAAATGGCTCTGGCCCAGGATCACGTTGAGCTCGTCGGGCTTCTCGATCTGCACCACTTTGAGTTCGACCGCCATGGGGCACCTCCTGAGAGCATAAAGTTCGTCAGCGCCGATCACACTTCCGCGTTCCAGCAGGTCAGGAGGAGATTTCCGGTGTGAGACGGCCTTCCCAGCCCCAGAAGCTTCCCCGCCGGTTTATCCTTGGCGATCAGCCCGAGCGGGTGGCCGAACCGCTTCCCTCCGGCCGGGAGATTACGATGCGATATAAGGGCACCTCCCGGGCGCCGAAACGGAACTTATACGGTTCGTCTCCACGCAGGAAATCGAAAACCCGCTTCCCCTGCTCGATCGCCTGACGGATCAGATAAGCGAGGAGGACGACCCCGGGGCTCAACCCGGCGAAACGAGGATTAAGGCCGGCATTATACAACCAGATCTGATTCCGATAATCGAAATCCAGATACGTCGCGGCCTTCTTCCCATCGATCTCAATGAACGAGAGCCGCGCCCATCCTTCCTGCAGGCCTTGATGGATCACCTGACGAAAGAAAGCGCGCACGCGCTCGTTCAAGAAATCCGCCTTCTCCGGATTGCTGGCGGCCATCAGATCCAGGAATATCTCGATCGCTTCCCCTACCTCCGGCCTATCCTCTTGCAGGATATACCAGCGGACGCTTTCCAGTGCCTCCACCCGGCGCATCTTGCGCCGCAGCTCGTGACGGTCCTTCCCGCCCAGCATCTGCAGATAAGCCTCCCACGTCGCAGGAAGCGGCAACACCGGGCACACCGTTAACGACTCCGCCCGGACCATCAGACCGTAAGCGGTCGCGACCATCGGCCATATCGGATACATCGGGGAATCCTCGCGGATGTTCCATAGGATCAAGGAATCCCACTCTGGCGCCGCTGGGCTGGCCAGCCAGGCCAGGAGCGCGTGGGCGACCTCCTCTTCCCGTCCGGATTCCACTGGAAGGTCCAGATAATCCGTGACCTCCTCGCCGAAGGTCTCCAGAATCCAGCGGCCATCCCGGGCGATCCGACGCAAGGGAGCGATGCCGATCAGCCGCCCCTCCTCATCGAACGTTAGCAGATGGAGCTCCCCCTCCCCGAAATGCTCCCACCAAATCCGCAGCCAGCTCGGACGCAGGAAGGGGGAATCCACCGATGACCGACGCAGCAGGTCGATCCAGCCTTCCATCAGTTCATCGAAGGCAGCCACGTCCTGAAATTCACAAAGCTGCATCCACGATCACTCCGCATCCCGAAGGTCCACGAGATCCCGAGCGAAGACACTCCAGGGCTCCCTTCCAGTCAGATGGGCTCGGACCAGGGCGTAGAAGCTGCGCGGGGGATTCCCCGGCTCCTGTTCGCGGACAAAATCCACCGCCAGGTAACCGAGAGCGAAGGCGGTTTCAAAAAGCTCCCGCGTGTGAAACCGCCAAGCCCGGGCCAGGCCCGGATCCTGGCGCTTGATGTCCTGAAAGCGATGGGGAATCTCCGCCAGCCAGAAGGCAGCGTCCGGGGTCTGGAAAGCTTCTGGGGGGATGGGGAAACCCTGCTCGCTGAAACGGCAAGGATTCACCAGCACAGCCCCGGCCTGCTCGAATAAGGAGCGGGAGAGCGCGAAATGACCCTGGCTTAAGCGGGTCGCCACACGCCGACTGGCGATATACCAGTCCACCTGAAAGCGATCCGTGGGCAGCCCCCGGTTGAGAGTATCACGGAGCTCGCCATAGGCATTGCGGATATAAGTGTTGCACACCGCCCCCAATTTGGCGATGTTGAAATAGGCGTTGCGGCTCTCCAGCGGATCATAGGTCCAGGTGATCAGCCGCAAGCCCTGATTGCGGACCGCCTCACGCTGGGCCAGCTTCAACTGATAGCCGACGCCTCGATCCTGCCATTCCGGGAGCACACCCAATTGATGGGAACAGTGTTTTAACTTCACTGTGGCTGGCGCCTCGCGCCCTCGACGTTCATCGGTTCCCAGAAAGCCGAACACGAACCCCACCAGCTGGCCCCCAGCAAAAGCCCCCAGGAGCACCCCCCCATTATGGGCAGCCGTGATCAGCATATGGGCGGGGACCACATCCAAATCGTCCGAACCCCAGATCCGGCGCTGAAGCTCCACACACGCTTCGATCTCCTCCAGAGTGCGCAGAGGTCGGATCTCTATCTCCATTCCCCTTCCCTCAAACTTGCTGGATGCATCCTTCCCTATTCTTACGATTGTAGCGTAAGTTGCGCGGATGCCGCGAAGCGGCGTGGAGAGGGAGGGAAAGGGGAGGGTTGCGAATCCCCAGCAAGGAGAGGGAACCTCCGACCAACCCCCACATTCCAGGGATTGGGAGGAGTGGACATATGCGTTCATTCGGAGGACAATCAAGGCATGTTGTGGAAGGAGGCCGATTGCTCCCTTAGGTAGTGCTTTGTCCATGCAACCAAAAGGCCGCGGGGAGGGGGAGAAAGGGCGGAGGGCCATCCCTCTTTCCAGTTTGCCCTTATCGCCTCAATTCCCAATTCTAGGACTTACGCCGTTCGTTTCCCATGGGGGCTTTGGGGGCGGAGCGGGGC
>JAUQQB010000361.1 GCA_030550075.1 Chloroflexota bacterium
ACATCCTGCCCAACATCATCGGCCCCCTGATCGTGGCCGAGACGCTGGCGATCCCCTCCTACATCACGACGGAGGCCTTCCTGAGCTTTATCGGCCTGGGCGTGAACCCACCTACTCCCAGCTGGGGACTGATGATCTCCCAGGGCGCCCAGGCCATCCGCACCTATCCGAACCAGGCTCTGGTGCCAGCTCTGGCCCTGGCCATCACCATGTTTGCCTTCAACTTCCTGGGGGATGGCCTCCGGGACGCGCTGGATCCGCGGATGCGCGGCGCGCAATAACGCCATTCCTGCAGGGGGCGATGCCGGCGCGCCCCATACGCTGACATCGCCCCCTGTCTCACCCAGTTCGTCCTCATCCTTGCTCGGGAGGCCATGGATGGGACGTCTCATGAGCGAGGTCGCTATCGTCGGCGTGGGCTGGAGCGGTTTCCGCTCAATCTCCCCCGACCTCTCGTTCCGCGAGATGATGTTCGAAGCCGCGGCCATGGCATATGCAGACGCAGGGATCCATCCACGCCGCGATCTGGATGGCCTGGTCACCGCCGAGGAGGATTTCCACGAAGGCATTGCCATCAGCGATGAATACGTCCCCGATCAGATGGGAGCAGTCCTCAAATCCGTCCACACCATCGCCGGCGATGGCCTGCAGGTCCTGGCAGCAGGCGTGATGCAGATCGCCGCCGGCGCCGCCCGTATCCTGGCTGTCGAATCCCACAGCAAGGCCAGCAACATCCTGAACCTCCCCCAGATCACCGCCCTCGCCCTCGACCCGGTGTTCCAGCGCCCCCTGGACCTCCACCCCATTTTTATCGCGGGACTGGAGATGCGTCGCTATCTGGAAACCACCCGCACGCCAATCGAGCATGTGGCCCGGGTGGTCATCAAGAACCGACGCAACGCGATGCGCAACCCCCGCGCCGCCTTCCCGGCGGATCTCTCCATAGAAGATGTATTGCGTAGCGAACCCCTGGCGGAGCCGCTGACCCGGCTGATGGCAGCGGAACCCGCCGACGGATGTGTCGTCTTGGTGCTGGCTCAAGGGGATGTCGCCCGATCCCTCACCGATCGGCCCATCTGGATCCGGGGGATCGGATGGGCGACGGACTCCTACACCCTGGAAAGCCGGGATTGGGAGGGGGCGCGCTACTTGCGCCGAGCGGCGGAGCTGGCTTATCAGCAGGCCGGGATTCGATCCCCCCGCCGGGCCTTCGATTTCATCGAGGTGGATGATACATTCGCCTACAAAGAACTCCAGCACCTGGAAGCCCTGGGCCTCTGCCGCCCCGGGGAGGCCGGGTGGTGGACGGCGGAGGGAGCTACGGAGATCGGAGGGGAACTGCCGGTGAACCCTTCCGGAGGTTGTCTAGGGGAAGGACATCTGCTGGACGCCACCGGGCTGGCCCGGGTGCTGGAGGCGGTGCTGCAGCTGCGAGGGGAAGCGGGCCCCCGACAGATCCCGAACGCCCATACCGCCCTTGTGGCCTCATGGCGGGGACTGCCAACGGCCACGGGGGCCGTGGCTATCTTGAGCCGGGAGCCATAAGGGATGAAGCGAATCGCTCCGCAAATCCTTATTCCATCCGGCCGGGTCAGAGGACAGCGGTAGACGCAGGGATGATCGCTTCATCCGGGGGACCGAGCGGTCCGACGCAGGCTTACCGGGGTGAAGCGCTTGCGGTTTGATCCCGCGCGTCCTTCCGTATCGGGAGGAGAAGGGGGAGCCCCTTACAGAAAGGGTATCCTCAGGGGAGCGGCCGGAGGTGCACATGCATCCGGAGGAACTGCGGGCGCGATTGGAGCAACTGGAAAACGAAGTGATTGTGCTCAAGCATGTGGTCCGTCTGATCCTGGCTGCCCATCGGCGTAACCTTCCTCCCTTCCCTGGCCCGCGGCTGGATCCGGAGACGGTGCGGCAGGTGCGGCGAGAGATCCAGGCCCAGTGGGATGAAGAATGGCAACAATGGATCACCCTGACCTGAGGTCCCCGTGAGAGCCTACGTTCTGGATACCCATGCTCTAATCTGGTATCTCACCCGGGATGAGCGACTGAGCCCGGCCGCCCGCCGCGCGTTTGAGGAGATCGAGCGCGGGGAAGCCAGAGGGCTGATCCCGGTTGTCGTTCTGCTGGAATTGATCCGGATTGAGGAGAAGGATCTGATCCCTCCCCTATGGGAGATCGCTCTCACCACGCTGCTCAGCGAGGGGAGATTCGAAGTTGTCCCCCTGGATCTCAGCCTGCTGGCCCTGGTCCGGGAACTTCCTGAACTGGAAGACCTGCACGATCGGGTGATCGTGGCCACCGCGCAGCGTTACGGGGCGGTGCTTGTGACCTACGATGAGACCATCCGCCAGTCGGGGCGGGTGGAGACGATCTGGTGAGACGAAAGCTCCGGCGATGTGGTGATGGTAGCCCCGCCGCCCGCCCCAACATCCCAATCCCCAGATCCATACGGATTTGGGGATTTGAGGAACGGCGCGTAACAGTGGTTAAGGAAGAGCCAAAGAGCCGTGAGGTGCTGGGCTGGAGACCGAAGGCTTCCAGCCCAGCACCTCAAACGCCCAAAATATTGCACGATCCCAGGAGGTGACGCGCAATGGCGGGACGACGGGTGGCCATTGTAGGCGCCGGGATGACGAAATTCGTGCGCCGGGCCCTGGAGACCGGGCAGGAGCTGGCCTGGGAGGCCGCCAGCAAGGCGCTGGAATCCTGTGAAATGACCCTGGACCAGATCGATGCGGTGGTCCTGGGCTCTGCCCCGGATGCCTTCGATGGTGTCCATATGAAGGTCGAATACCTGAGCCCGGGGGCCGGAGCCTGGGGCAAGCCCACCATCCGGGGATACGTGGGCGGCGGGACCGGGGTCTTTGCCGCCATTCAGGGCTGGTATCACATCGCCAGCGGGATGTTCGATACAGTGCTGGTGGTGTGCGAAGAGAAAATGTCCTCCTGCCATCCCCATCCCCAGGCCGCCTTCAATTACATCTTTGATCACACCCTCGAACGTCCCCTGGGCCCTAACCTTCTCTGGATCTTCGCCCTGGAAATGAATGCTTACATGACCAAATATGGGCTGAGCAAGCGGGATATCGCGATGGTGGCGGTGAAGAACAAACGCAACGCCGCCGACCATCCGGCGGCCCTGCTGGGGGATCCGAACATCACCGTAGAAGCTATCCTCCAATCCGAAGTGCTGGCCTGGCCGGTGCAACGCCTGGATGTTTCCCCCGTGACCGATGGGGCCGTAGCCATTGTGATGGCCGCTGAGCACGTCGCCCGACGGGTCACGAATAAGCCGGTCTGGGTGGAGGGGGTGGGATGGTCCCTGGACACCCAATACTGGACCAATCGGGACCTCTCTTATCCCACATATGTGGAAGAAGCCGCCCGCAAAGCCTACGCCATGGCGGGGATCAAAGAGCCTCGCAAAGAGATCCATATCGTGGAGCCCTATGACCCCTTCGATTACAAGGAGTTGCACCATCTGGAGGGGCTGCTCCTGGCGGATCGGGGGAAGGCAGCGGAGCTGATCGCCCTGGGCATCGCAAACCGGGATGGGGACATGCCGGTCACTCCCTCCGGAGGGCTTCTCGGCGTGGGCAATCCGATCGCCGCAGCCGGGCTGATGAAGGTGGCTGAGATCTTCTGGCAGCTTCGAGGAGAGGCCGGGAAACGCCAGGTTCCCGGCCAGCCCCGACGAGGTCTGGCCCAGGCCTGGGGCGACCTGATGCAGGTGGGCACCGTGATCATCCTGGGGATTTAACGGAGGAACCGGATGGAGCGCTGGGT
>JAUQQB010000362.1 GCA_030550075.1 Chloroflexota bacterium
TTGGGATGCCCTGCGGCAAGCCTTTGAGGCCTTCGATGTCCCTCTCCGACTGGATGGGATCGCGGTGGCGGTTTTCGATCATGGCGCAGCGCCTCCCGGGTATTCGGATCGGAAATTCCGGTTCGATTATCTGGCCCGGCAGCTTTCGGAACAGCGGGATCTAACCGTCTTCGCCCATCGATGGGATGAGATCCCTCCCGCCCTGACCCGGCTGCAGGCAACGGTGCGCACGGTTCGGGAGGTTTTCGACGGACCGGTAGTGGGGATGGATACCGCCCCGGCGGCGGTCCTGGGCGCCACCCTTGATCCCCGCGTGGCCGCATGGCGGCGGTGTCTGGTCGTCAACATAGGGAACTTCCACACCCTTGCCTTTCGCCTGCGGGAGGGACGGGTGGAAGGGCTCTTCGAGCACCACACGGGCTTTCTGGATGGAGATAAGCTGGATCGCTTATTAAGCCGGCTGGCGGAGGGCGCGCTGGACTTTGAGGAAGTGTTTGGAGATATGGGCCACGGGGCGCTGATGTTCGAGACGACGCCAATGGAGCTGGATGGGGTGGCGGTCGTTGGACCCCGCCGGGGATTGTTGCGGAAGTCCCGCCATCCGGTTTACTTCGCGGTTCCCTATGGGGATATGATGCTGGCGGGCTGCTTCGGGTTGTTGCGGGCCTTCGCCGCCCTCTATCCGGAGTTCGCCCCGGTGATTCTGGAGTCCCTGCACGGCGCTTTCCGTCCAGCACCATGGGAGACCCTCGACGAATGATCCGGTAACCTGCGGGGCAGGGTAAAAATTGGGGGTTGGGGAAGCCACCTTCGGCAGCCCTCCCAACCCTCCAAACCCCTGGGGATAGGAAACACGGAAGCCTTAGAGGAGGCCTTCAGCGAATGAATCCGATGGTGCGGGTGGATGTGGTGATTCCGGTTTACAACGAGGAGCGGGACCTGGAGCCCAGCGTTCATCGGTTGCGCGCCTTCCTCCGTGAGAACTGTCCGTATCGCTGGCGGATTGTGATTGCGGATAATGCTTCGGTGGACCGCACGCCGGAGATTGGACGGCGGCTGGCTGAGCAGTGGCCAGATGAGGTGTACTATATCCGGCTGAACCGCAAGGGGCGGGGGCGAGCGCTGCGCAAGGCCTGGCTGGAGAGCGACGCGGATGTCATGGCCTACATGGATGTCGATCTCTCCACCGACCTCAGCGCCTTCATGCCGTTGATCCAGCCCCTCGTCGAGGGGCGCTATCACATCGCCACCGGGAACCGGTTGCATCCTCAATCCCGGATCACGCGCTCTCTCAAACGCGAGCTGATCTCCCGCATCTATAATTTCATCGTCTGGTTGCTTTTCCCTCGCCGCCGTTTTCAGGACGCCCAGTGCGGATTTAAGGCGATCACCCGCCAGGCGGCCCGGGAGCTGATCCCGCTCGTGGCCAACCAGTCGTGGTTCTTCGACACGGAGCTGCTGCTGCGGGCGGAGCAGCGCGGCTACACGGTCTGGGAGGTCCCGGTGATCTGGCGGGAGGATCCAGATACCCGGGTGAAGATTGTGCGCACGGCCCTGGAGGATCTCCGGGGTCTGTGGCGGGTCCGGCGAACCCCCCATCCTTCCCCTATCTACACGGATCCGGAAGCGGATTACCCGGATTAGGGGTTTCCGTCCGGAATTTGGCAGTCACGCTGAAGCGTTGTCATGAAGGCATAAAACGCAGTGTGGGAAATCCTTTCACTGCGCTGCACACCGTGCGGCTTTGCCACACGGGGGTAAGGATTGATTTTTCCTTGGGATGCGGGCTGCCCAGGACAACTCGCATCCCGAGGGAAATTCCACGAGAACGGGGATAACCTTTTCCCCTCCCCGAATGGAAGAAGGACAAGGCATTCGTAACTCCCAGCTTGAGAAAGACCCCAGGGAGCGGAGGAACGCGATGGAGCGGTTCGGGCGTCTGCTGCGAGTGAATCTTTCCACCGGCTCTATCAGGCAGGAGGAGATCTCTCCTTCCTGGATTGAGATGTTCATTGGGGGGAGCGCCCTTGCGGCCCGTCTGCTGTGGGAGCGCCTGCGACCTGATCTGGATCCTCTGAGCCCGGAGAGCCCGCTGCTGTTCATCACCGGGCCGCTGACCGGGACCGCGGGGCCGGCGGTGGGGCGGTTCACGGTGTGCGCCCGTTCCCCGGCCACCGGCCTGTGGGGCGAATCGAACTGCGGCGGGTTCTGGGGGCCGGAGCTGCGGTTCGCTGGTTACGATGCCCTGTGGATCGAGGGGCGCGCTCCGGAGCCCGTATATCTGTGGATCCACAACGGACGGGCCGAGATCCGCCCGGCCTCCCATCTCTGGGGTCAGGATCCCTACGCCGTGCAGGCGATCGTGCGGGAGGAAGTCCGGGACCCCCTCGCCCGGGTAGCGGCGATCGGCATCGCAGGGGAAAATCAGGTCCCCTTCGCCCTGATCCTGTGCGATCACGGGCGGGTGGCGGGCCGCACCGGGATGGGGGCGGTGATGGGTTCCAAGAATCTGAAGGCCATCGCTGTGCGAGGGACACAGCCGCTGCCCATCGCCCGTCCAGAAACCTTCCAGGCGCTGCGGGCCCAGGCAAACCGGGCATTGCGGGAGGATAACCTGACCCGGGTGTTTCGGGAGACCGGGACTGCGGGCGCGGCGGAGTATTTCGAGTTGCTGGGGAGCATGCCCAAACGGTATTACGGGCAGGGAGCCTGGGAAGGCGCATCCAAAATCAGCGGGGCGGCGATGGCCGAGACCATCCTTTCTGGAGTTTCGGCCTGCCATGCCTGTGTGATCGCCTGCGGCCGGGTGGTGACCATCCCGGAGGGCCCGTATGCCCGCACGAAGGCAAAGGGCCCGGAATACGAAACCATCGCCGCCTTCGGCCCGAACCTTCTGAATGACGACCTCCAGGCCATCACGCATCTGGGAGATCTTTGCGATCGCTATGGCCTGGACTCGATCAGCATGGGGAACGTGTTGGGCCTGGCGTATCTGCTTTTCGAGCAGGGGCGGATCACGGAGCGGGAGACAGGTGGCCTGAGCCTGCGCTGGGGCGATATCCGACCTGTCGAGATCCTGATCGCTCAAACGGCCCGGCGGGAAGGGTTCGGCGCGCTCCTGGCCCATGGGGCGCGAGGGCTGGGACGGGCGTTCGGGGCGGAAGATCTGGCCGTTGAGGTCAAGGGGCTGGAGGTCCCCTATCACGATCCTCGTGGGGTGGCTGGGATCGCGTTGAGTTATGCCACTTCCCCGCGTGGGGCCTGTCACAATCAGAGCGATTTCTTCATGGTGGAATTGGGCCAGTCCAGCGAGGAGCTGGGCATCCCCTATCTGGACCGGCATCAGGTCGAAGGCAAGGCCCGTTACGTGGCGATCCATCAGAACTGGCGCACAGCGTGCAACAGCCTGGTCCTGTGTTATTTCGCGAATGTTGCCCCCAGTGTCGCCCTTGCCCTGCTGAACGCCGCAATGGGATGGGAGTGGGATCTGCCCACGATGCTGCAAGCGGGGGAGCGGGGCTGGCAATTGAAACGGGTGATCAACAGCCGTCTGGGTGCCACGCGGGCCGACGACCGGTTGCCCAGGCGGCTCCTGGAGCCCCTGGCCGATGGAGGAGCGGCCGGCTTCGTTCCGGATCTGGAGACCATGCTGCGGGAATATTACGAGGCTCGGGGGTGGGATCCTGTGACCGGCCAGCCCACGCCGGAAACCCTCCAGCGGTTGGGGCTGGGGTTTGCCCTGGAGGAGAGCCTGTAACGGCGATCGGCGTGCCCTCCAGGAGA
>JAUQQB010000363.1 GCA_030550075.1 Chloroflexota bacterium
TTTGCTCCATGGGATCCGACGGGCATGGAGGGCTGTCTGCGGTTAACGGGGGTTTTTCGTTCGTAGTAGGGCACGTCAGTGCCCGTCCTCTTGGTGAACGCTTAGACAGGCACTCCGCTTCGCTCCGTGCCCGACTACGAACAAAGGGCTTTTCCCGTTCGTAGTAGGGCACGTCAGTGTCCATCCTCTTGGTGAACGCTTAGACGGGCACTCCGCTTCGCTCCGTGCCCGACTACGAACAAAGGGTCTTTCCCGTTCGTAGGAGAGCACGTCAGTGCCCGTCCGTATGAGGATGAAAAAGCCACCAGGAGCGGTCTTTCCGCTCGCCTCAAGTCGCCTGTCGAGTTATGCTATTCCCTGATGAAGGCCTTTGAGCTCTCTTTCCTGCAAGTATTGCGGGAGGGCCTGACCTGGCTGGGATGGACCCTTCCGGAAGCCGCGCTGGAGGCCATGGCCCGCTATGCCTGGATAGTCCGGGAGTGGAACGAACGCCTGAACCTCACGGCGATCGTGGAGCCCGAGGCCATGGCCGCCCGGCACTTCGTGGACTCTCTCTCGGCGCTCCAGGCCTTCCGGGAGCCCGGATGGCCTCCGGATCCTGCCGACTGGCCGCCGCGCCGTCTGGCGGATGTGGGGACCGGCGCCGGGTTCCCGGGGCTGGTCCTGAAGCTGGCCTGGCCCGCCCTGGAGCTGGCCCTGATCGAGGCGACCGGGAAAAAAGCGCGTTTCCTGGAGACTGTGGTTCGCTCCCTCGGGCTGGAACACGTCACCATCCTCGCCCGCCGGGCGGAGGAGGTGGGGCAGGATCCGGCCCATCGGGAGCGCTATGATGGGGCGATCGCCCGGGCGGTGGCGGACCTCCCCGTCCTCCTGGAATATCTTCTCCCACTGGTCCGGGTCGGCGGGGTGGCGGTAGCGATGAAAGGCGCGGAAGTGGAAGAAGAAATCGCCGCCGCCCGCCGGGCGATGGACCTCTTCGGGGGACGCCTGCGGGACCGTTGCGAGCTGGTGTGGCCGCCCTATCTTTCCCCACGCACCCTGCTGGTTTTCGAAAAGATCGCCCCCACGCCTGCGAAATACCCGCGACGGCCGGGGATCCCCGAGAAGCGGCCGTTGCGGTAAACGAGGAGCCCATGCTCGCGATTCGATGGATCGGAGGCCTGACGCTTCGGGAAGCGTTCCGACGCCGCCTGGTGCTGGCCGCCTTCGGATTAGGGGCGGCCTTCCTCGCTCTGTTCGGCCTCGCGCTGTTTTTCATTCACCGGGAGCTCACCCGCTTCAGCCCCCCCGATCCCCGGGTGCGAGAAGAGATTGTCGGCTTCTTCCTGCTCGCAGGTCTGTATGTGGCGAATTTCCTGATCGTGATGGCCGCGGTGGTGGGAACCGCCGATACGATCGCCGGGGAGATCGCGTCCGGGGTGATCCAGGCGGTAGCGGCCCGGCCGGTCGCCCGCTGGCAGATCCTGCTCGGGAAGGCGCTCGGGCATGCGTTGTGGCTGCTGATGTATGTCCTCTATCTGGGCGGAGGCATGATCGGGGCCACCGCCCTCATCACCGGATGGGTTCCCCGGGGCTGGGTGCGGGGGCTAACTCTCCTCGCGCTGGAGGCCCTCATCCCGCTTTCGCTCTCGCTGTGGGCCGGGACCCGGTTTTCGACCCTGGCGACCGGGGCGCTGGTGCTGGGCCTGTATGGGGTCGCCTTCATCGGGGGGTGGGCGGAGCAGATCGGAGGTCTCATCGGGCAAACGACGGTGGTGGATCTGGGGATTCTGGCCTCGTTGGTGATGCCCGCCGAGGCGATCTGGCGGCGGGCCGCCTATGAGCTCCAGAGCCCCCTCGCCCGGATCATGGGGCCGAACCCGTTCACGGCAAGCGCCATCCCCAGCGACCGGATGGTGTTCTACGCTCTGGCCTACATCGCCTTCTTCCTCCTGGCGGCGATCCGGCAGTTTGAGCGGCGGGATTTGTAGAACGCAACAGGCTTCGTGGCTATTCCCCTTTCGGAGGGCAGGCCTCTGGCCTGCCGCATCCGCGCGTCCGGAGAGGTGTCCTTCGAATTCCTTGGCCCCCCGTGTGGGGCGGGCCGCTTACGCGGCTCGCCCCACACAGAAATCCCAGAACTACCTCCAAGAATGGGTTTTGCTACATTGTGTGCACGATGCGGGCCGGCGAGAATGTCGCCACAGTGGACCTGCGGCTCCACCTGTGGGAGAAGACCGTCCGGCGTCTCAACCGGCATCGGCCGCCGGAGCGCCGGCTCTCCTTCCGGAGCAAATCCCGCATCGCCCGGCAGATTCCGGCAGAGCTGGCCCCCTTCTGCCCAGAGGGTGGAAGGCTTGCGTTCCGTTTGACTGCGGGCACGCTTCCCGCCGCCTGATTCGCTTCATCCGCCGCCAGGGAGGGCACGGCGCCTTCGGCCTGAAGCGCAACCGAAAGTTGGATGGACAGCCCCTGGCCGCCCACGCCCAGGCGTTACGGCGCCGGTGGCACACCCGGGTTCGGGGGACCACTACGGACGGGACGAGCCGACCTATGATGTGCGACGGCTGGAAGGCCGCTTAGCCGGGTTATCCAACCCCGTCCGGGTTTATGGGAGCAGAAGGCATCCCGGGGAGAAATCCCCGGCGCACATGGGGTGTGCGGATCGCACCGGCACGGCCAAGGAAGCCCTGCAGGGATACGCCCGGCGCTGGTCATGCGAGACGGCCAACTTCTACCTGAAGGCTCAGGTCAGGCTGGCCGACTTTCAGGTTCAACCCTGCGAGGCAGTGGAGCGATCTGTCGCCCTTGTGCTTCTGGCCCGGGCGTATGGGGAGTGGCGGTTCGGTCGGGAGCGGTCGGCCCGGGTGCAGACGTGCGGCGATGTAGTGCGGCGGCATCGGGAAGAGCACGCGGAGGACTGGCTTCGGGGCGTCATCCGGATGGCGATAGAAAAGAAGATTTGCGATTGGCTGTGGATGAATTTCTACAAGCAGCGCGGATTGGAATGAGATTCGGCAAAGTTCGCTACAGCTATCAAATTGCTGCAGGTTTAGCGCGTCTTGGAGATCGTAATTCTATGGACCAATTCTTTAAGGAGGCTCTGGCTATTGGCGACAGGAAGTATTTGACTACCCTTGATTATGCGCGGGGCTTAAGCTTGTTGGACGATCCTCAAGCTGAGGTTTGGTTCAAACAGGCAGTAGCATTACAGCCAGAGGGCAATGTGGACGCCCTGGCTTACTACGCAGAATGGTTGCTGGATCATGATCGCCCAGCGGATGTGGCAATGCTGATTGATCCAAATGCGCACATTGAATATCTTCATTTCCTTCGGGGTGTAGCGCTGGAGCGATTGGGCAAGTTAGAAGAAGCCCGCGCTGCTTACCAGATTTATGCACCAATCAGTAGGCCTGATCCAGCACCAAAAAAGTATCTCATTGCTGGAAGCAAGGTCCAGGAAAGTCTCATTTTCGAAGGTGATGTGATTCCTCAATACGTTCCTTGCGATGGGTATAATGATCTTGCCTTGGTAATTGAATGTGAGGCCGCCGGTGAGAGTGAAGGAGGTCAACGGGCAGTAGGATGGACAGTGCGCACACGAGTGTTTAAAGGCACTCTGGCGAACTGTGTCTACGTTGATAACAGCGGTACGACCTTGGAGTGCAACCCACTTTCCGCAGTTAGCTAGTGTCCTGATAGCATTTTTCCACGTAGGGGCCGAGCAAACGAAGGAGTTGGTGATGCACGGGTTTGAGGTTCACCACCTGCTGCTGAACATTTTCCGCCGTGAAC
>JAUQQB010000364.1 GCA_030550075.1 Chloroflexota bacterium
TCCCGCGTCTGCGGCATCGGCCCCTCCGGCGCCGCCACCACCAATATCGCCCCATCCATCTGCGCCGCACCCGTAATCATGTTCTTGATGTAGTCCCGATGCCCCGGACAATCAATGTGCGCATAATGCCGCCGCTCACTCTCATACTCCACATGCGTAATGTTGATCGTAATCCCCCGCAACCGCTCCTCCGGCGCCTTGTCAATCCGCTCAAACGGCACATACTCCGCTAACCCCTTGAACGATAACACCTTCGTCATCGCCGACGTCAGCGTCGTCTTCCCATGATCAATATGCCCTATCGTCCCTACATTCACATGCGGCTTCGCCCGCACAAATACCGCCTTCGACATCGTCACACCTCCGATATTGTTTTTATCTGGGTGATTGGTGATGCTTCACGCCTGCTTGAATTTCGAGGGTTTGAGAAAAGACTCTCTTTCTCCTCTCTCCCAACCATCCTTCTTTAGACCGCGGGGAGAGGAGAGAAGGGTCATCGGCCGACCGGCTTCTTCTCCCCAGCTCGGATGATGGACTCGGCGATTTGGGATGGCACCTCCGCGTAGTGGTCAAACTCCATCGAGAAGGTGCCGCGGCCCTGGGTGATGGAGCGCAAGGTGGTGGCGTAGCCGAACATCTCCGCCAGAGGAACCAATGCCCGGATGGCTTGAACTCCCTTCCCTCGGTTCTCGATTCCCTGGATCTGAGCCCGGCGGGAGGAGAGATCGCCCACCACATCGCCCGTGTAGATCTCCGGGACGATGACCTCCACCCGCATAATCGGCTCCAGCAGGACTGGGGCGGCTTTCTCCGACGCGTTCCGCAGTGCCAGGGAGGCCGCCACCTTAAAGGCCATCTCCGAGGAGTCCACTTCGTGGTAAGAGCCGCCGACCAGAGTGGCTCGGATATCCATCAGCGGATATCCCGCCAGCACCCCGGCCTCCATGGCCTCGATCAGGCCCTTCTCAATCGCCGGGATAAACTCCTTGGGGATGATCCCGCCGACGGTCGCGTCGACGAACTCAAACCCCTTGCCCCGTTCCATGGGCTCGAAATCCAGGATCACGTGCCCATACTGGCCCCGGCCGCCCGTCTGGCGCACGAAGCGACCTTCCACCCCTTTCACCGGCCGCGTGAAGGTCTCCCGATAAGCTACCCGCGGGCGTCCCACGTTCGCCTGCACCCGGAACTCCCGCTTCATCCGTTCGATCAGGACCTCCAGGTGCAGCTCGCCCATCCCGGAGATGATGGTCTGGCCGGTCTCCAGATCGGATCGGACCCGGAAAGTGGGATCTTCCTCTGCCAGTTTGCGCAGGGCCTCGCTCAGACGATCCTGATCCGCAATGGTTTTCGGCTCGATGGCCACCGAGACCACCGGCTCGGGAAAGGTGATGCTTTCCAGGATGATCGGGGCATCCGGATCGCACAGGGTATCGCCGGTGAAGGTATCTTTCAAGCCCAGAGTGGCCGCGATATCTCCCGCGTAGACCTCCTTAATCTCCTCCCGACGGTCCGCGTGCATCCGCAGGACCCGGCCCACGCGCTCGCGTTTATTGCCGCGGGTTGAGTTGGTGATCTGCTGGCCAGCCGTGATCTTTCCAGAATAGACCCGGAAATAGACCAGACGGCCGACATACGGATCGGTCACCACTTTAAACACCAGCGCAGCCAGCGGGGCATCGTCCGAAGCCGGTCGGCTTTCCTCCTGGCCGGTGATCGGATTCACCCCTTTCACTGGCGGGATATCCACTGGCGAGGGAAGATAATCCACAACGGCATCCAGCAATGGCTGGATCCCCTTATTACGGAGGGCAGATCCGCATAGCACTGGGACCAGCTTCCCAGCGATGGTCGCTCGACGGAGGGCAGCCTGGAGCTCCTCGGTGGTGATCCGCTCACCCTCCAGGTATTTCAAGGTCAGTTCATCGTCGGTCTCGGCGATCCGCTCCACCAGAGTCTCTCGGGCCCGCTGGGCCTCTTCCTCCAGCTCTGAAGGGATCGGCTCATAAGCCATCCGGGTTCCCAACTCATCCACCCAGTAAACCGCCCGCATCTCCAGCAGATCGATCACCCCCCGGAAATCCGCCTCCACACCAATGGGGATTTGAATCGGAACCGGATTGGCCCCCAGGCGGTCCCGGATCATCTGGATCGTGTTCCAGAAATCCGCCCCCACCCGATCCATCTTGTTCACGAAACAAATGCGGGGGACCCCATAACGATCGGCCTGACGCCAGACCGTCTCGGACTGCGGTTCCACCCCATGCACCGCGTCAAAAACAACGACACCCCCGTCCAGCACACGCAGACTCCGTTGGACTTCGGCGGTGAAGTCGATGTGCCCGGGGGTGTCGATGATATTGATCTGGTGTTCCCGCCAGTAACAGGCCACCGTCGCGGCGGTGATGGTAATCCCCCGCTCGCGCTCCAGTTCCATATAGTCTGTGACGGTGGTCCCCTCGTCTACGGAGCCCAGCTTATAAGTCTTGCCAGTGTAAAACAGAATGCGCTCGGTGGTGGTCGTTTTGCCCGCATCGATATGAGCGATGATTCCGATATTTCGGATTTTATCGATAGGAACTTCCCGTGGCATCTCCTCATGCTCCCATAGCCAGAACGTAATGCCCTACAGATATGCACAACTTGCTACCTGAGCGTCTCTCCCTAAAGAAAGAGCTCTTTTCCCAGCCCTTCCCTTTTCCCAGGATCCGGAGGTCCGTTGCAGGAACCCGGAGCCCAGGAAGTCCTTCTATAATCGGCGGGAAACCAGCCGGTTGTTCAGCGACAGGGTCACGGCCTTTCGCCGTCGCGCCTGTCGCGCAAGGCACCCCACCGAATTCCACCGGAGGAGCACCCTTTCCGAACCTCCAATCGGCTGCTCACCACCGATAATGCGCGAAGGCTCGATTGGCCTCCGCCATGCGGTGCGTATCCTCACGCTTCTTAACCGCCACGCCGGTCCCATTGGCTGCGTCGATCAGCTCCGCAGCCAACTTCTCCATCATCGACTTTCCAGGGCGTTCCCGGGCGGCGTTCACAATCCAGCGCAACGCCAAACTCACCTGGCGATCCGGCGGCACCTCCAGTGGGATCTGATAGGTGGCCCCACCGACCCGGCGCGGCCGAACCTCCAGAAGTGGCTTGGTGTTCGCCAGTGCTTTCTCGAAGATCTCCATAGCCGGCCGCCCCGTGCGGCGCTCGATCAAATCAAAGGCGCCATAGACGATCCGCATCGCCAAGCTCTTTTTGCCGTTCATTATTATCTTGTTGATCAGCTTGGTAACTAGAACGCTGTTATAGCGAATGTCCGGAGCGATCTCGCGTTTCGGCGCACGACCCCGTCGCATGGATCTCCTTCCTGCTACCGGGATTCATTCGTTTGTCTCAGGGAGGACAAAAGATCTACCTAAAACTCAGGAAGACCCAATCGGATGACAAGCGGTTCTTCCTATATCTTGCTGAGCATGCAGATCTGCGGAACACCACCCGCAGCGCTGCAGCGGGAAAGAAGACCTAGTGGAATTCCTACCCTGCAGACGCGATGAAAGATTATAACGGCAAAGTGAAAACCTGTCAAACCTCAGGGAGGTTCGACCAGAGCTTTTCAATGATCTTACTTGACTTACACCGTTGGCCTTGGCCCAGGAGGGGGGATAACGTTGATTTTTGGGCTGGGACGGGCACCTTCGGCGCCCGTCCCAGCCCAAAAGACCCCAGATAGAAGGTCAACAGCGTAACTCTGTAAGATTTAGGAGTTACGCAGTTGAAAG
>JAUQQB010000365.1 GCA_030550075.1 Chloroflexota bacterium
GAAGGCGCCCCGCTCCGCCCCCAAAGCCCCCATGGGAAACGAACTGCGTAAGTCCTAACACAGGTTGAAAGGGAGGGGCGGATGGATTTGGAGCTTTATCGACGAGAGGTGGTAGTTTCCCAGCATCCACGGGTTCAGCTTTCCGTAATCGATGTGCATCCTGAGCATCCCCAGCGCACGCTGATTTTCATCCATGGCTTTGGAGGCGAGGCTCGACAATGGAAATATCAGCTCCAGGCCTTCGGCCTGAAGGATCGTGTGATCGCCCCTGACCTGCGAGGCCATGGCCTTTCGGACAAACCCCCGGGTTCTTATCGGATGGAGGACCTTCTCTCCGACCTCGAGCTCGTTTTAGCGGCTCTTGGCGTGGAGGCCCCTTTCGTCCTCGTTGGTCATTCCTTCGGCGGGGCCATCGCCACCGAATATGCGCTTCGTCATCCAGACCAGGTCGAACGCCTGGTCCTGATCTCCACACCCGGCGAATATCGCCTGCACGCAGCATATCGCGTGTTGTTCCGCCTTCCGCTTCCTCTCCTTCGTCTGGCCGAACCGTTCACCCGCCCCTGGCTCCATGCCCCAGCCCATGTGCTGAAGGCGTTGTATGCCCATGCCCTCTCAACCTGGGTAGGATGGCCTCGCTTCCGCAGCCTGACGCTCCCGGTGCTGGTGATTCGCGGCCACCGGGACCTCGTATTTGAGCGCCCTCTCTTTGAGGAGGTCGCCCGGGCCATCCCCCGGGCAGAAGACGTGAACGTGGGCGCTTCCCGGCATATGGTGATGATCGAGCGTCACGAGGCGGTGAACCGGGCGATCAGTCGCTTTCTGGAAGGCCAGCCGACCCGCTTGTGGCGGGAGCCCGCCCTTACGGCCGCCCCCTCGCGGGGCGCTCTCCAGCGCCAGCGGCCCTGGATCGCTTTTTACGATGAAGGGGTGCCTCCTACCATTGCCATCCCCCTTGTTCCCCTCCATGATCTGTTGCGTTCCGCAGCGCGTCGTTTCCCTCAGCATTCCGCCATTTATTTTGGAAACGCTCGCTACACTTACCGGGAGCTGAATCAAGAAGCCAATTGCTTTGCTCATGCCCTTCGCTCCTTAGGCTTGAATCTGGGCGATCGGGTCGCCATCCTTCTACCGAATCTCCCTCAGTTCATCATCGCCTTTTACGGCACTCTGAAAGCGGGCGGCGTGGCGGTGTTGATCTCCCCTCAGGAGAGCCCGGATGAATGGAAACGTCAGATCGCCGAAAGCGCGGTTCACGCCATGGTAGGTCTGACCGCTCATGCGGATCTGGCCCGTTCGCTTCAGGTCCATCTGAACATCCCCCACCTGATCCTCACCTCCCCCAGCGAATATCTCCTGCCCATCCGGCGCCTCATCCGACGGTCCCTGGAATCCTCTTCCGGCGAACGAGGCGTTCATCTCTGGCATGAGTGGTTGGCCTGTTATCCAGACCACGACCCGGAGATTCCGGTGGATCCGGAAGCCCTGGCGGCCATTCTATACACAGGAGGGACGACCTCTGCGGCCAGGGGCGTGATGCTTTCCCACCGCAATCTGATCGCCAACGCCCTGCAGGCCCGCCACTGGATGCCAGACGCCCGGGAAGGACAGGAACGTTTCCTGTGTGTTCTGCCTTTCTTCCATAGTTATGGCCTGACCATGGCTCTGAATGTCCCGATCGCCCTGGGGGCTACCATGATCCTGCTTCCTCATTTTGAGGCCCGGCAAGTGCTCAAGGCAATCCAGCGCTTCCATCCTACGATCTTTCCTGGAGTCCCCAGCATGTATGTCGCCATTAACAACGCACCTGGAGTCCACCGCTATGGCATCCACAGCATCCGCGCCTGCATCAGCGGCTCCGCCCCTCTCCCCCTGGAGGTCCAGGAAGCCTTTGAACGCTTGACGCGCGGGCGCCTGGTCGAGGGCTATGGCCTGACGGAGGCCAGCCCGGTCACCCACGCCAATCCACTTTACGGGTTGCGGAAAGTGGGCAGCATCGGGATTCCCCTGCCCTCTACAGAGGCTCGGATTGTCGACCTGCGCACGGGCCGGGTGGAAATGCCCCCGGGCCACATCGGGGAGCTGGCGGTCCGCGGGCCCCAGGTGATGATGGGTTACTGGCGGGATCCAGAGGCCACCCGCCGCGTCCTGACGGAGGACGGCTGGCTCCTCACCGGGGATATCGCTCAGATGGATGAAGATGGCTACTTTCGTTTGATCGCTCGTAAAGCCGACATGTGGTATCCCGGGAAAGGCGATCAGCCGGCTTTCCCTCGCGATATAGAAGAGGTGCTGTATGAGATCCCGCAGGTGAAGGAGGCTGCCGTGGTGGCCATCATGGGGCAACCCATTGCCTTTATTATCGCTCGGAAAGAGCAACTGAGCGTCGAAGATGTCACCGCATACTGTCGTCGCCGTCTGCCCCCTGAGCTGGTGCCCCGCGTGGTGATCTTCGTAGATGAGTTCCCGCGAACCTTTCTGGGGAAGGTGCTGCGCCGCGAACTGGCCCGGCGTTATGAGCAGTGGCAGGAGGAGAAAGAGAGGAGGAATTAAAATTCCCTGGAGGATGGAGAGGGGATCGGCACAGGCCACTGGGTCTTCGTCATGGAGACTCCTCACGCGGGTGCGAACCGATGCCGCCAATGCGGTCAGACTTGCGCTTATTCATTGATCGGGATTGCGTGGGGGGCGAAGGGGCGACCGTCCTTCAGCCACCACACCCCTCGATCGCGGGCTGCCCGGGCCGCCAGCGGATGGATCTCCGGCCCGGCCACTACGGCCCGGACCTCAGCTTCGGGAAGGGCTTTCTGCAGCGCCTTCGCTCGTTCTGCCGCACGCTGCACATCATAGGTGTCAATTGTAACCGAGGCCTCGACCACCAGGTACGCTTCCCCCTCCCCATCCAGCCGACGGCCCCGGACGATGACATCCGCTACCTCTAACTGATCGGCCTCCTCGGGGGTGAGCGCGCCACGGGCCTCGAGCGCCTCCAGCATGGCCTCCCGTTCTTCCCGGGAGAGGATCTGAGGATCCCGCACCAGATGTCGATAGCGGCGGCGGAGCGTCCGGTATTCGGTTTCCACTTCGTCTCCCCGAAGTCGTCCCTCGATGCGTGTCACTCGCTCCTCCGTGCGCCGCTGGGCTTCGGTCAGCGCGGCGACAGCCTCCACAAGCCGTCCTACCCGCTCCTCGGTGCGCCGCTGGGCCTCAGCCAGTTCCGCGAAGCGGCGATCGGTCTCCGCCCGGTAGGCGGTGAATTCTTCATAGTGCCGTCGCTGAGCCTCGGCCAGTTCCGCGAAGCGGCGATCGGTGTCCGCCCGGTAGGCGGCGAATTCTTCATAGTGCCGTCGCTGAGCCTCGGCCAGTTCCGCGAAGCGGCGATCGGTGTCCGCCCGGTAGGCGGCGAATTCTTCATAGTGCCGTCGCTGGGCCTCGGCCAGGGCAGCGATCTGCTCCTCCACCCGCTGGAACCGCCGCTCCGTCTCCTGCCGGAAGGTCTCAAAGGTCTGATCCCGGAAGGCCCGGAATTCCTCCCGGAAGGCCTTCACCTCGGCGGGGAGACGCAGCAGCTCCTCGGAGGCCAGCAGCTCCCATAGCCGCTGCCGCCATTCCGGATGCGCCCGCAACAGCTCCAGGAGATCCTGGAAATCCTCTACTGTGAAGGCCATCAAGCTTTCCCTCTCGGAGAAGATTAGGAGTTACGCAGTTGAAAGCTCTAAAGGTGGAACGGAATGGCCCCACCCCCCTTCTCCCCCCTCCCCACGGCCCTT
>JAUQQB010000010.1 GCA_030550075.1 Chloroflexota bacterium
CGGGCAACGAGCGGCGGCCGCCTCCAGCTCGCACACCACGCCATTCTGCACGGCTGCCCAAAAGAGATTCCCGGGAACTTATGGGGTCGGGGAGGACATGGCCTGCGGATCAGGTGGGACAACTGCGAGCAGTTGTCCCACAATTGCGCAAGAGACAGGGGGCGCGAATGCGAGGTTTATGGCTGAAACTCAGTCTGGCTTTCGCCGGCGTGGTGATCCTGAGCCTGCTCATCACTTCCCTGCTGATCGGCCTGGCCACGGCCGGCCAGTTCCAGATCTACGTGGCTCAGGGGAACCGGCGCTGGGCGGAGGCGCTGGCGCCCGCCTTTGCGAATTATTACCTCGAGCATGGAGGATGGGAAGGGGTGGAATCTCTGCTGGACCCGTCGGAGCTGATGATGCCGGGAATGGGGGCGATGCACCGTCGCATGGGGATGAGCGGCATCGCGATGTGGCGGATGATGGGCCACCGGCTGCTCCTGATCGATGAAACCGGACGGGTCCGGCTGGATTCCGAGGGGGACCTGTTGGGCGCCCTGCTGCCGGAGGCGGTTCGGAATGCGGGAGTGCCCATCCGTGCGGGAGGTCAAACCCTCGGATGGCTGCTGGTCGGTGATATCGGGAGCCCCTCGGATCCTTCCGTGCAATTCCTGGGACAGGTGGGGCGGGCGATCGGATGGAGCACCTTTGTGGGGATCGCTCTGGCGCTGGGGGCGGGCACCCTAGTGTTCTCCCGATTGGTGCGACCGCTGCGGGCCCTGCAACAGGCTTCCCGTCGGATCGCGATGGGCGATCTGAATGCACGGGTTCCGGCCCGGGAAGCGGGGGAGCTGGGGGAGGTGGCTCAGGCGTTCAACCGTATGGCGGAAGCCCTGGCTCAGGCCGCGCAGCAGCGACGCCAGATGCTGGCGGACATCGCCCACGAGTTGCGCACCCCGTTGGGGATCTTGCAGGGCCACCTGGAAGCCCTCATGGACGGCGTGCTTCCGCTGGAGCTGGAGCAAATCGCCCAGATCCACGATGAGGTCCGTTATCTTGCTCGTCTGGTGGAAGATCTGCGTCTGCTGACCCTGGCGGAGGCGGGACAATTGCGACTGAACCGGGAGCCGGTGGATCTGAAGCGTTGGATCGAGGAAGCGGTGGATGGCATTGCCCTTCAGGCCGCGGAGAAAGGGATCCACCTGGAGGTCCAGCTGCCCGAGGCGCTGCCACCGGTCCTGGCGGATCCGATCCGTCTCCGGCAGGTGCTGATGAACCTGCTGACCAACGCCGTTCGGTATACGCCTCCGGGTGGGCGGGTCACGGTGGAAGCCCGGGATCTGGGGCGTGCCGTTCAGGTGAGCGTGCGGGATACCGGCGTGGGGATCGCCCGGGAGGATCTCCCGCATGTATTTGATCGCTTCTATCGGGCCGAGAAATCCCGCGCGCGCTCCGATGGCGGTTCAGGCCTGGGCCTGGCGATCGTCAAGCATCTGGTAGAAGCCCATGGAGGGCGGGTGGGGGTGGAGAGCGCGCCGGGACAGGGCGCGCATTTCTTCTTTACGATTCCGCTTCCGTAACGGCCCCCGGCGAAGCGGGATCTTGCGACTCTCAGACGCATGAATACGGAGCGGGCTCCTCTTTCCGGATCCTCCTCCCCGCGGCCTGAGGGATCGCGGGGAGAGACTTCCCCCTATCTCCATCCATCGAGGACGATTTGCGAATGAAAGCCGCTGCAGAGCCCTCCGAAGGGCACTGATCTTCCGCGTGTTCTTCCCCTTCCGGCGGAGGCCCCTGTTGGGGAGATCCGCATCCCAGCCCAAAGTCTGGGGACACAGCTCCTGAAGGGGGACTTCCGGTTGCTTGCCCTCCTCTGCCGAACCCTTGCGGCCTCTCCCATTTGCGTCGGGGCGGGGTGAAGGCCCTTTCGGGCATTGGGGGCTTTCGGACCTACTTTGAGCTGGGCCGGACCCGGCTGGCCATCCCATTCCAGTCTTAATGCCCTTTCGGGCATTGGGGGCTTTCGGACTCCGTTTGATGGTGGCGATCCGGTGGCCCCGTGTGGGGCCAGGATGTCTTAATGCCTTTTCGGGCATTGGGGGCTTTCGGACGGCCGCCGCGAGGATCAAGGCGGACCCGCGGGGAACGGCGTCTTAATGCCCTTTCGGGCATTGGGGGCTTTCGGACAAACTTCGCCACCCGCTCGGGCGTCCCCTGAAGGTTCTCATGTCTTAATGCCCTTTCGGGCATTGGGGGCTTTCGGACGTAGCCGGTCCCGGGCCAGGCGGACGGCCTGGATGTCCTCGCCGTCTTAATGCCCTTTCGGGCATTGGGGGCTTTCGGACTGAAGAAATCTACCCCGCCCCCCTACGATCTCAATATGTATGCGTCTTAATGCCCTTTCGGGCATTGGGGGCTTTCGGACGGACTTACCGCCGATTTGGCGGTGGCGATTGCCTCGGTCTTAATGCCCTTTCGGGCATTGGGGGCTTTCGGACTATGTATGCGGGTTCGCATGTGCCTTCCGGGTATACGTGAAGTCTTAATGCCCTTTCGGGCATTGGGGGCTTTCGGACGGACGATCGTCTTGAAACCCTCAGGGGAGCATATCACTTACGTCTTAATGCCCTTTCGGGCATTGGGGGCTTTCGGACGGAGAGGTTCCGGCCTACCCCGACGTGCGCGTGGTGGTGTCGGGGGTGTCTTAATGCCCTTTCGGGCATTGGGGGCTTTCGGACCCAGCCATCCCCGGATCTTCTCCCTCCCCGACCGCCGGTATCCAGTCTTAATGCCCTTTCGGGCATTGGGGGCTTTCGGACGAAGTGGACGGTCGACGAGGTGTCGGCCGTCCTCGAGCACGAGTCTTAATGCCCTTTCGGGCATTGGGGGCTTTCGGACATAGAAATAAGCCCACTGTTCCGGTCTAGGAGCCAGGCCATGGCGTCTTAATGCCCTTTCGGGCATTGGGGGCTTTCGGACCCAGATTTCATTGAGCACCTAGATGATGCGCTCAGTGAGTCTTAATGCCCTTTCGGGCATTGGGGGCTTTCGGACCGAGAGTTCTTCTCGAAGGAGGGCTAAATGGCGCTTCTTACGTCTTAATGCCCTTTCGGGCATTGGGGGCTTTCGGACGGGATCTGGATGATGATCTCCCTGGCGGTGGATTACGCCACGTCTTAATGCCCTTTCGGGCATTGGGGGCTTTCGGACCCACTCGTAGATCGGCCGAGGCAAGCCCCGCATGGCACTTGTCTTAATGCCCTTTCGGGCATTGGGGGCTTTCGGACGGATACACGGGGGAGGAGATCTTCCACGGCCTCCACCAGGCGTCTTAATGCCCTTTCGGGCATTGGGGGCTTTCGGACTGCCAGATCTGGCTGCACGTTTCCTGTTCGACGATCTTTGCCCCCACCCGCTTACGCGCTATTTTACACAACTCCAGCCGTTCATGTCAAGCCTCCTGTTCCCCAAACCCGGTCCACATCATTATCCTTCGCGACACGCTGCGAACACCCCCCTTCTTCTCCCCTTCCTGCCGGGCCGGGCGAGGGGGGTGTTCGCAAAAGCCCCACCCGGGCCGCACCCGCCCCCTTACCCTCCTGGCGCCCTCAGGCCTGAACCATCCCCTCGCCGCGCCACCCGCTCCCACTTCTCTCGCTCATTTAGGAGTTACGCAGTTGAAAGCTCTAAGGGTGGGACGGAATGGCCCCACCCCCCTTTCTCCCCCCTCCCCCCGGCCCTTTGGGCCGTGGGGAGGGGGAGAAAAATCCAAAGCCCCCAGGGAAACGAACTGCGTAAGTCCTATCATTTATACGATGTAGACCTCTGGCACCTCCACAACCGGCGCAGCCTGCCCCAGGATCTGGGTTTCCTCGGCGCAAACCGGACAAAGCCGGTAAATCCGCACCCGGTCCTCTTCCGCCTTGATCCGTCGGGCCAGCCCCTGCCGCAACCTCTCCGCCTGGGAAGCCGTCAGCATGCACTCATAGACGCTGTACTGGACCCGCTCCCCATAGCCGTTCAGGAAACGGGCCACCTGATTCCGCCGCCGATCATCCGGGATGTCATAGGCCACAACATACCGGCGCCGCTCCGCTCTCCGCTTTTTCTCCTGATCCTCCATACGCGATCTCCTCGAGAGAGATCCCGGGTGGGTCACCGAACCCGGAAGGGGCGAAAAGGCTCCCCTGTCTGGATCGCATGAGCCAGCCGCCGGACCTCTATCTCCAGGCAGCGGCGGTAATTCATCCGCTCCCCGGTGTCCGGATGGGTCAGCTCCAGGTTCAGCCGCCCCTCCCACTCCCGAAGGAAACACGCCCGTCCCTCATCGTTCAGGCGAATCGGATGCGGCCCATCCGGGTTTTCTTCAAAGTGATCCGGTCGGAGGATCGAATTGTTCAGGCAGCGGAGGACCAGGCTATCCACCAGGATCGGGCGGAAGGGTTCGATAAGATCCAGGGCCAGGCTGGGGCGGTTGTATTCGGTCCGGTGCAGGAAGCCCAGATAGGGGTCCAATCCCACGGTCCATACTGCCCACTCCATCTGGCGGGTCAGAAGCGTGTAGCCGAAACTGAGCAGGGCATTAACGGGGTCGGGAGGCGGACGGCGGACCCGTCTTTCAAAGCGCCAGCCGGGGACGGCAATGAGATGGCGGAAGACGGAGAAGTAAATGGCCGACCCCCGTCCCTCCACCCCGTTCAGGGCATGCCGCGTATGGGCCCGTTCGGCCTGGAGGATGAGGTCAGCCAGCTGCTCGGCGGCGGCGGAAAGGGCCGTCTCCTTCTCCGGGGCATCCACCCGACGGGCGTAGCGGCGTAGAAGGGTGCACAGGTTGTGTAGTTTGGCCGCCACCAGCGCCCGGGCCACCCCCATCGCCCACTCCGGGTCGCTGACCCGGGCATACTGGCGGAGGCGGAGGAGGCCGTTGCCCCGTTCTGCCCCCACCAGCCGCCCCTTGTATTGCCCGTCCACGGTCAGGAAAACGACCTCGATTCCCTGGGCAAGCAGGTAAGAGAGGGCCGACGGAGTGAGGGCGACATGGCCCAGGAGGATGACCTGGGAAACGTGGGCCGCCGGGATAGCGGCGATCACCTCAGCCTCTTTTTCCACCACCAGACGGCGGTCCCGGTAGGCGAGCCGGGCACCCTGAGTAGAGACATATAGCGGTGGCATGCGAAGCCCCCAGATGGTCGGTTGTTAAGGTGCAAAGTCGCAGGCCGCAGGGTCACATCGGGCAGGGCGCAGGTTGGCGGCGGGCGCGGGCGGCATCCCGCTGCCCCTGGAGGTCCAGGACCTCGGCCACCTCGTAGCGAGATGGGAGGATCCCCTCCGCAGGCCGGAGGCGGACGCATGGGGGAAAGTAGCCCATGCGTCCGTGGAGTTCGGCCAGGAGGAGGACGGCGGCGAAATGGAGGGCCGGAGGCGCCACCAGAATGGGCAGGGTCTGCCACTCCTGGATGGTCAGGCCGACCGAGTTGGCCAGTTCCACGATTTGTGGCCCAAACGGCCTCCCCGGATCCAGATGGGTAGGGATCTCGATGACCCGCTCCACCCGCTGGCCCGTGATCGCCTCCAATTGGGTCAGGCGATCGTTCGTCAAAGGGTGTGAAAAATTGATAGGACTTACGCAGTTCGTTTCCCATGGGGGCAAGGATTTTTCTCCCCCCTCCCCACGGCCCTTTGGGCCGTGGGGAGGGGGGAGAAAGGGGGGTGGGGCCATTCCGTCCCACCTTTAGAGCTTTCAACTGCGTAACTCCTAAAATGGATCACCAGCATATCGTCGAGCTCCGAAAGAGGGCTACAGCTGGGGGAACTGGGGCGCTTCGATCCGGACGCCGATGGCCTCCAGTCCCTCCTGAATCAGGCCGGCGACGATTTCGTGAATGCGCTGATATTCCTCCTTCTGGATGGGAGAGGTCCCATGGGCCAGGATAGAGTTGTTGCGTCGGGCGAGAGCATCCCGCAGACGGTCCTCCCGGGCCCGGATCGCTAATCCGAGAGGGTCGTTCAAATCGGCCAGAAGGCCATAGGCCTCCCAGAGCCCCAATTTCAGCGTCTGACCCCATCCCAGCGCCATCTGCGCATTGCGCCTCTGTTCGTACCGGGGACGCAGGACTTCTGGAAGGGCTTCCGCTCTGACGTCCCCGGTGTCGATGCCGTGGGTCGTTCGAAGACGAATTTGCGCCAGCAATTCCACCGCCCGGTAGAGGCGAGCCACCGCGTCGTCGTAACGGCCGCGCGCGGCCCTTCGCTCCGCATTCCGCAACAGGTCCAGCACCGGCTCGTAGCCCGATGGACGGTCCTGGCCCATCAGACGCTTCAGGAAGCGCCACTGCGGAACGATATGGGACTGGACAGTCTGGAGGATGTGATAGGCCTGCGGGTGGTCAAAGCGGTCCCATGCATCAAAGCCCCGGCAGAGGGCAATCCAGAGGCTAATGGTCTCTTTCAGTTCGCGAGGGACCGGAACATCTCGAAGCATACTCTCCAGGATCTCAAGGGCAGGGGTATAGGCATAAGCGTTGAAAAGCCGACGGGCCTCTTCCAGGCGCTGATGGACTCGGATTTTCGCTGCGTCTACCCGAGCCGCCCATTCCGTCCCGTTCGCCACCTTGATGAGATCAGGTCGATGACCCCGAACAAGGGAGAGCTCCCATCCGCACTCCAGGGCAGCCAGAACCAGGGCCACCCCCATGCTCTTGGAGCCGCCGGTATAGTCGGCAATGCAGGTGGCGTCGGGATCATTGAGACGGACTTCCCGCAGTTTCTTCACAAAGACCTCGTAGAGCCCGCTCAGATCATCCGGATCTTCCAGTTCGATCACCTCATACCGATCCGGGGTCAGGCCGGTTTGGGCAACGATGCTGGGCTCTCCCTCGCCGGATTGCGGACGGCAGGGACGTCCTTCCCCATCCACGGTGACACGGCTCCCTCGGGGGCCCTTCGTGGCGAAAAAATAGACCCGGTCCGGCCGGTATGTCTGAATGGCCGTCACCAGCGGCGCACATGATCCTCCCACTGTAAGAGCCAGAATCTTCATCGCGTCCTCCGTCACAGGAAGGTCGTCTCACCCCCATTCCACCCATACCCACCCCAGAGGAGCGATCGGGCGTTCCAGCGTGCGGCCGTCGGGGGCGCGCTGGAGCTGGACGACGACCCGGCGGCTCCTGGGGAAGGGGTCGCCGGGCTGACGGCGGCCCCGGGCGATGCCGTAGCCGCCCTCCCGGCGCGGCCGCAGGATGCCTTCCAGGAAATTCGGGTCGGCCCGCAGGCGGCTCCCCAAGGTCTTGTCATCCCAGCCGGTGCCCCAGCCCACCTGAAGGAGAAAGCCCCGGGCGGGAATCCCCAGGTCCTGGTAGAACTGCAGAATCCGCTCCGCGCCAGGAACACCATGAAACCATTTCCGTTCCTCCTGAATCCGCTGGGCGGTGTGGCGGTTGACGATCGCCGGAAGCTCCCGTAGCCACTGCTCCCCCTTCATCTTCAGCCGGTGCCGCTGGGCCCACTCCGAGAAGAGCGCCAGGTCCAGTTTGATGGTGAAGTGGAAGACCGTCCCCGGCGCGATCGCCTCCAGTTCGATGGGGGAGGCCATCTTTCCGCTGCGGTGAAGGACCCGCGCGTTAATGAGGATGAGGCGGTCGGCCCCGACCGGGGCGCTATCGGTCACGTGCAGAGCGCGCAGGAGGTCGTGGTTCGGATTGGGGCCGAAGATGGTCCGTTCATACCCCTGGGCGGCGAAGCGGGGTTCGGGGTTGAGGCGGGTGCGCTCCGGGCGGAGGCCCAGTTCCTCCCATGCATGCCAGGCCAGGGCGGTGCGCAGGGCGCCCTTCAGGCTGGTGCCGGGGAGATACGGGCGGTCGTAGGGATCCTTCCACTGCTCCCGCAGCTGGGCGCCTTCCGCCTGGGAGCGAGGCGTCCCCCGGATGACATAACGGAAGAAGGGGCTTCCTTCCTGGAAATCCGAGGGCCGCAGCAGCTGGGCGGGCGGGCTGGCCATCAGCTGCCTCAGGACCTTCGGATCGTCCACATTCTGGGCCTCCAGGATCGCTTCCTCGTTCAGCCGCCAGGTCCGCCCGTCGTGGATGGCGTAGTCGTAAGAGAGGAGCAGATCCTGCCCGCTGCCGATGTGGAGAGGGGTCAGCAGGGTCGCCTTCGCCGAATAGACCATGTAATCAGGCATTGGGCACCTCCTTCACCACGGCTCCCAGGGCGAAGCCGTAGCGCCAGACGGGGTGAGGAAGGTCGCCCTCCGGGTTCCGGTAGCGGGGGCGGACATCGGTGAGATCCCCCCAGGGGCCGGGGCCGACGGCGCGGATCAGGCTTCCCTCCTCCACCAGCCAGAGGCGCTGGCGCCGCTGGGCCGCGCCCTCCCAGGTGCGCAGCCATCCGGCCACGGCGGTCAGCTTATAGCCGGGGGAATCGGTCAGCGCGGCAGGAAGTTCCGGAGGCCGGGGATGGTAGCGGGAGAGGAGCCATATCCGATCGCCATCGGCGGGGTCAGGCATGGTCAGGCTGTCCTCTTCCTCCGCCCATACGAACCCCCCGTAGCCGATGGTCCGCTCCCCGCCCAGGCCGTCGTCGGCGAGGAGGGCCAGGGCCCTCCGGAAGAGATCCCGCAGGGACGGGTGGTCGCCCCGCCACTGAACGCCAAACCAGAGCCCGCAGCCGGGGGCGAAGGAAACCCGCCCGACATGGAAGATATTGGAGGCGGAGCTCACACGATCCAGGGTCACGCGCGGGACCTGGTGGGACTGGAAGACGCGGTGGTAGCGCAGGGCGCGCAGGCGGTTCGGGCGAACCGACATTCCTTCCGGCAATCCCTCCGCCTCCTCTACGGTGAGCCAGAAGACCCCGCCCTGGAGCGCCGCGCCCCGGGTCGGTTCCTCCCTTTCCTTTTCCGGGAAGAGCCAGTCATCCATCGGCTCCCCCTTCACCATCCGCTGGAAGAGGGCCTCCGAGACGAAACGGATCCGCTTCAGCTCCCCGGACCGTTCCCGGAGGGTCTCCTCGCTGAACCAGCGGTCCAGCGGGACCGGCATCGGGAAGAAGCGGACATGGCCGGCGAAGGGGAAGGCGGAGGTAAGGAGAAAGGGCGGGTCGCCGTTCTGGAAAGGCCGGGCGAAATCCTCCGTCCCTGCTCCTGCACGTAGGGCGGCATCCAGCAGGGCGGCAAAGAGCGTGTCGGAGGGGATGTGCTCCGCGCTCTCTTCCAGGTTGACACCGTGCGCTCCCACGTGGAAGCCGTTGCGAAAGGTCAGGCGGTAGACGGTCAGGCTGGCCATCGCCCGCCTCCCTTCACGCCAGTCCCAGGGCGTTCGCCACTTTCTGGATCAGGTTGTCCAGATCCTTTGCCAGGGCGGGGAGGTCCGCATACTCCCCAACGGGCTGGGGTGTTTCCAGATACCTCTCGCCGGGGCGCACGAAGATTTTAATCCCCTGGAGTTTCACCTTGCCGGAGCCGCGGGAGCCCAGGCCGCCCAGGTAGTCGTCTTCCAGGAGCTGGAGCCCCTCCACCAGGGTGCGAAGCCGCTCCACATCTTTCCTCGGGTTGGCAATCAAGGCGTTGCCGTCCGTTCCTTCGTAGACCGAATAGATCAATTCGGCGGGGCCGAAGACGGCGCCGGCCGGGACTCGCTCCATGCGACGGGGGTTGGCGGCGGAGGTGACCCGGTCAATGGAAACCTCGGTCTTCACTTCGGTGTAGGGGAGGTCGGTACGGGCCCGCTCGGTCAGGTCCCGGGCGCTCTCTTCGGCGAGGTGGACGTCCCGCACCACCAGCCGGGTGGGGGTGGCGAAGTCCATCTCGCCGGGGACACCGCAGACCTGGCAGACGTCGCAGCCGGCGTAGGTTTCGGATTTGTCACAGGTGTGGATAGCGGTGCCGCCGATGTTGCGATTCAGGATCAGGCCCCGGTATTTCTCCAGAAGGGAGCGGACCTTCCCCTTAAGGGAGGAGCCGGGGATGTAGGGGCGGTTGGTGATGGGATCGCGGATGACGACCTTGTCCACGCCGCCGATCTCAATCCCGGTCTCCGAACCGCCGATGTGCAGGCCGGTGACGGCCTTAATGTTGAAGGTCAGGAAAATACGGCCTTTGAGCTGGATTCGCCGGGGCATGGGTTCCTCCTTTCGGAATGCGAGGGGCTACTGTCCGCCGTAGGCCTTGTGGTAGGCCAGGATGGCCTCGAAGAACTCCACAAAGCGCTGGAAATTGTCGTCCTGGTTGTTCCCGGTCCCCGGCGGCTGGTCCTTCCGGCGGGGTGGGGCCTTGATGACGTGGTCCAGCGCGGGGTCCAGGACGGCGACCAGTTCCTCCACGGCCTTGCCGCGCTCCTTGCGGGCGCGGTAGGCCATTTTGGGCCGGAGGAGGACCAGGCGGCGGAAGGCGCGCTGGGGGTTAATGCTCCACTCGGCCTGAATCTGGCGCACCTCGCCGAAGAGGGCGCGGATCTGGCTGGTGGTGAGGCCCATTTCCTTCAGGGACTTTCCCAGGCGACTGGCCCATTCCACCAGCTTCTCCGCGCCATTGGGGTCCGTGATGATCGTGCGCAAATCTTCATGGCTGGGACGCTCCCCGGTCGAGGCTTTCGGTTGTGGGGCCATAGGACACCTCCATGCCTGATGCTGGATTAGGGTGAGAATGATCAATGGCCGGGCGCGGCGATGCAGCGGGAGTGTCTTTTATCGGATAGGAGTTACGCAGTTGAAAGCTCTAAAGGTGGGACGGAAGGACCCCACCCCCCTTTCTCCGCCCCCAAAGCCCCCATGGGAAACGAACGGTGTAAGTCCTGGGGATATTGGGATGCTTGAGCATCCTGGTCACGTTGAGCCCTGACGTGGACATCGGGGCTCAACATTCAATCCCGCCCTAACAGCTCCGCCCAGCGGGCGGCCAGGCCGATCCACTCGATGGCCCGGAAATCCTCACCGTGCAGCCGCTCCGCCAGGTCGTCCACCGCCCTCGATACCTCTGGATTTTCCTTCTCATACCGCCGGGCCATCCGCTTCAGGAAGTAATACCCTCGCCACATCCATGGGCCGTAGTAAACCTGCTCTTGCCCTTCCCGGTTCCGATCATCGCCTCGCTGACGGCGTTTCTCGGCGGCCTCCTGATATTGCTCCTGGAGTCGGATCAGGATCTGGAGCAGGGCTTTCGGCACACCCATGCCCCCCTCTCCTCGGGGACGGGTCAGCCGTTCCAGGAAGTGGGCCAGGGTGTGGGCGGTTTCCATCCCCTCCCGGCAATCCTCCATCCCCAACCGATCCCACGGGAGGACCTGTCCCAGGAAGCCGATGGCGTTTTTCCGAAGCTCCCGCCCGTTCTCCTCGCGCCGGAAGCCCTTGGCGCGATCCTCCGCCCTTCCGGCGTCCTCCGCCGCCTGGTAGAGGGGATATCGGCCGCCAACCAGGGCGATGCCCGCGCTGGCGTGGATCCCCGGATGCCCGGCGGCGAAACGGGAGAGATCAGCCCGGATCCCCCGGGCCAGCTCCACAACCGCATCCCAGGAGCCGACAAAGAACAGATCATCCCCGCCGGAGTAGATGGAATACAGCCGCTCCCGGCCCTTCGGATCCATCCGGTTGATCTGCTTCGCCCGCTGCTCCACCCAGCCCTCGAAGAAGAGGCTGATGGCGAAGCTCAGGGCGGCGACGCGGGAGAGGGTGGCGTTCTTCCCCAGGCCCTCGGAGAACAGCTCCCCCAGGCTGTCGAGGTCCATTCGCAGGACGCCCAGCCGCTGGATCCCCGTGGACTGGCACTCCATGACCGAGAAGGGCTTGATGCTCCCCGGGACCGGCAGGTCTTTCACTTTCCCCCGCAGTTCCCGGTATTCCGCTTCCGTCAGAATCGGGGTCACGTTGACCAGCAGCCGACGCCCGACGACGGTTTGGGGGTCCGGTTGCAGACCTTCCATGGCTTCGTCTTCCAGCGCCAGGATCCAGCGGGGGCCATCGACCCGGGGGACCTGATTCCGATCCTCCACGACGCCGGCCTGAATCCCGAAGGCGGCCAGGACCTCATCCCAGCCGCCCGGCGAGACCGCCAGGGGGTCTTCCGGCGCCGAAGGCTCCACCTCCGCCATCCAGAGATAGCAGGCGCGACGGAGGTCGTCCCCCAGGTCTTCGTAAGAGCGGCACGGAGGGCATTTGCGGACTTCCTCTTCCTCCTTCGTTCCCGGATGCTCCTGTCCGCAAACCTGACAGGCGTGCTCCTCGTTGCCGCCATGCCCTTGGGGATGGAAGAGCGCTCCCAATCCTTCTCCCAGTTCGGCGAAGCGGTGCTGTTTGGCCCTCTGCAATCTCTTCCTCAGTTCTTCCCATTTCCTCGCAATGCGCCCCGCATAGAAATCGGAGGCCGCGAGGGGGACCGCCTCCAGCGCCAGATACAGGTTGCCCCGGTGGTGGGCCAGCAGGATGCGGCTCACCTCCCCCTGGATCTCCCGCATACGGCCCTGGTCGGAGGGGCGGGTCAGCAGGTAGAAACCGCCGCCCCCCTGATAAAGGAGGCTGGTCGCCGGCAGCTGGAGGCGCCGGAGGATGTAGCGGGCGACGGCCTCCGTGAGGAGTTGCAGGTAGAACGAGCGGCCCCGGAGCGCGCTCGTGGCCCCCCGTGCGGTGATGGTGTAGATGAAATCCTGCACGCCGCTGATGTCCCCACCCACGAGCAGGGCGACCTCCGCTTCCTCCAGTTCCCTCGGCGGAGGGACGTCCTTCTCCCGGGCCTCGGGCCATCGCTCCAGCGCGTCCAGCATCCGGTCGATAGCCGCCTCGTCTTTTTCCAGCAGGCAGACGGCCAGCGCGGCGGCGACCCGGCTGTGATCATACAGGCTGATATCCGGGAGAGCGCGGTAATAGGCGGAGGGGACGCACCAGGCATAGCGCTGGAGCAGAAGGAGCATGCTCTCCAGATAGACCGGGAGGCTCTCTCCATTTTCGTGAGCTTTCAACAGCGCGCGGGCGCCCTCGCTGAACCCTCTCCAGAGGGAGCGATAGGCTTCCCGGATCGCCTCCTCTTCCAGGGGATCGCCGGGGAATATCGTTTCTTCTTCCATCCGGAGGGGACGGAGGGGCCAGTAGGCCCTCTTCGGGGTCCGCAGGTTATCGGCGGTGAGGGAGCAGAAGATCGACATAAGCTGACGGGGCTGCTGTTCCGCTTCTGGGATCCGTTCCCCCGCGGAGAGCCGGTCCGCCAGGGCCACGACCCTGGTCGCGTAGTCGGGGAGCGGCCGCTCGTGATGACCCATAACCGGGTAGAGATTCTTCCGCCAGGCCGGAGGGACGAACTGTCGGACGAATTCGCCGCCCACTTCGGTGTGCGGGCCTTTCATCCATTCCGCCCGCTGAGCGAACTTGCCGATGTCGTGGAGCAGACCCGCCAGGGCGATGAGATAAGCATCCAGACCCTGTTCCATGAGCGGCCTCCTGGGTTCAGGATGGGAATGCGGCGGGGCGGGGAAGCGCCCGTGGTCCATCCCCACGAGATCGGGGTTGGGAGGCCCTGGCGCTTCATCCGGGGGGATCCGCTTTCATCTCCCGACGATCCTCCTCCACTCTTCGCCGCGCCTGTCCCATGCCTGTGGTCGTCTGATAACCAACTCCGGCGTAAAAAGCATAGTTCGTCAACAGCTCCAGCACTCCCACCCAGTATGGATCGGGGCGGAGGATGGCGTAGCGACAATAGCCTGTGAAGCCGATTTGAATTCCCTCTCCCTTCCCGGGGACCGCGCGGGTGGAAAGGTCATACCGGCTGATCGCGATGCATTCCTCCGCGAACCTCCGCACTTCAGGCGAGACCGCCACCGGCGAGAAGCTGTTCCACTTCTCCGCCAGGCTTCCATAGACCAGCTCGGGCAGGGGGAGGGGGACATTTCGGCCTTTCGAGTGAAAGGTGGTTGGGGAGCAGAATTCCAGCTCCAGGTAGCGAGGCAGGTGTTCCCGGGGCGGCAGGGAGTTGCGGAAAAGGGTCTGATAGGTGGTCTGGCCGGCCCAGGGGTGAACAGCGGGGTCGAGGGTGGCGCCGCGAACGATCAGGCGGACGCCTTCGCTCTCCACTTCAGAGGGTGGCGATTCGGCCCAGCGAGCGAGATGCTCGGAGACCTCCGCCGTCAATCCCGTGTAGCGCAGGAAGAGGGGTTGGCCCGGCGTGATCACCGTGATGGCCTTTCCGCTGACGCGATCGGTTCTTGCCCCCATGAGGGAGGAGCAGGTGAAGGGCCGTCGATCATCCGGCGCGTGCAGGCGCGCGGCCAGATCCGAATCTCTCTGGGCCACCCATTTCAGGAAGATGGCGTTGCTGGCCCGCCCCAGGTGAGGCGGCAACGTGGCCCTGCGCTCCGTCTCCAGCGTGATCACCAGGCTCGTCAACATCGATCGGTTTCCAGATAGGGGATCGTTATATACTATTAATGGTCATTTTGTGCCATCCGTCAAGCGGGGGGATGGGGTTGCGGGATAGTCGAGGCTCCTTCCATATCCGACGTCAGGATTTACGAAGCGGCCCGGACGTATGGTCGCTGACCGGTCTATTCTGACAATGTATGCCCGGCTGTTCGCGATCGGGCTCGCTGATTGGATGGGCGCTCCAGGCGCTCTACAAAGGGACGCTTCAGCGTCCCTTTCCATCTGAGCCCAGACGTCCACGTCAGGGCTTTGCGAACACCCCCTCTTGCATGGCCCTGGGAGAAGGGGAGAAAGAAGGGGGGTGTTCGCAGCGTGTCGCGAAGGATAACGATGTGAACCGGATTTGGGGAACAGGAGGCTTGACATGAACGACTGGAGTTGTGTAAAATAGCGCGTGAGCGGGTGGGGGCAAAGATCGTCGAACAGGAAACGTGCAGCCAGATCTGGCCGTCCGAAAGCCCCCAATGCCCGAAAGGGCATTAAGACGCTCGGGACGACAACGAGCGCGTATGCCGCGGCGGCCATATAGGGTCCGAAAGCCCCCAATGCCCGAAAGGGCATTAAGACGCAAACAATTTCCATCCTGGGGGGAGCGACGAAAACACGACTCCGTCCGAAAGCCCCCAATGCCCGAAAGGGCATTAAGACAAACCGATAATCCCCGGCCCGCTCATCCGGCCACAGGAAGTTGTCCGAAAGCCCCCAATGCCCGAAAGGGCATTAAGACGCCGCCGCTCCAGCTCCCGAATCCGCCGGTAGATCTCCTCTCGGTCCGAAAGCCCCCAATGCCCGAAAGGGCATTAAGACTTCGATCTGATGGAGTTGATCCTCTGTCAAAGGATGTGCAAAGTCCGAAAGCCCCCAATGCCCGAAAGGGCATTAAGACATCGTCTTCTCCCACCAGGCCCTGGCCTTTTCCAGGGCCTGGGTCCGAAAGCCCCCAATGCCCGAAAGGGCATTAAGACCGTAGTATCGGATGATCGCCTCGAATTCGTCTGGAAGCACGTCCGAAAGCCCCCAATGCCCGAAAGGGCATTAAGACGCTTCGATCCTTGCGGCCGCCAAGGCGGCCGCCGACCTCTCATTTGTCCGAAAGCCCCCAATGCCCGAAAGGGCATTAAGACGGAGGAGTTCCGCCCCCTTCATCCCCTCCGGGCGGGCCATCGTCCGAAAGCCCCCAATGCCCGAAAGGGCATTAAGACCCATACATCAACACGTTGCCGCCCGTCTGGGCATCCCATATGGGTCCGAAAGCCCCCAATGCCCGAAAGGGCATTAAGACGATTTTGACCCAGAATCCGCACCCGCATTCATAATGTGAGTCCGAAAGCCCCCAATGCCCGAAAGGGCGTTAAGACGCTGGAACCCCTGAATCCACAGTAGACCAAAACATAATAGGTGAGTCCGAAAGCCCCCAATGCCCGAAAGGGCATTAAGACTCTAATTCATCTAAAATATCGAGAATCTGGCCCAGGGTCCGAAAGCCCCCAATGCCCGAAAGGGCATTAAGACTTCAACCGACGATGGCGATCCTTCCTGCTTCGTCGACCCGTGTCCGAAAGCCCCCAATGCCCGAAAGGGCATTAAGACACCCAGATCCCGGTCCATATGGCCAGGATCAGGGCAACAAATAGAGTGTCCAAAAGCCCCCAATGCCCGAAAGGGCATTAAGACTTCCACACATTCACGACCAGGCGAGCGGCGTGTTGCTCCGGTCCGAAAGCCCCCAATGCCCGAAAGGGCATTAAGACCGAACGCCCATGGGCTTGCGGACCGTTCCATCGCCCACCCTGGGAAGCAGTCCGAAAGCCCCTAATGCCCGAAAGGGCATTAAGACCGATGCAGGGGCGTTGCCGATAAGAAGGGAGGATCGGGAAGGGGGCGGAAGCGGAAGCGGATAGGGCCCCGACGATTTCAGGGCGCGCCCCGGTCTCGCCGGGGCTTGACAAATCCGCCCGGATCGGTATAATTGGGAACCAAATCCAGAAGGAGCGTGTTTTAGACATGCAGGCCCGGCATTTCGCGAGCGCCCACGCTTACTGGCGGTATTACTTTTATTACTTTGCCGCGCGTCCGGCGGGGCCGCTCGCGTATGCCACCTGATTTTTCCGCTTGAACTCTACGATTCCCACCATCGGCGCGGAGCGGCTCCCCAGAGCCCCCGCGCCGATGGTTTTTTATAGGGGGAACGCATGCTCTACGGCATCCGCGGCGCGGTCACGGCCGAAGCGAACACCCCCGAAGCGATCGCTTCTGCAACCCGGCAGTTGCTGGAATCCATCGTCCGAGCCAACGGGCTGGCTCTGGCGGAAATCGTGGCCGCCTGGTTCACGGCCACGCCGGACCTCACCGCCGCGTTCCCGGCCTCGGTCGCCCGGGAAATGGGCTGGACCCACGTGCCGATGTTATGCGCCCAGGAGATCCCGGTCCCCGATGCGCTCCCCCGCTGTATCCGCGTGCTGCTTCTGGTTCGCCCCCAGCGCCCCTTCCGGCCGGTTCCGGTTTACCTGGGAGAAGCCCAGCAACTCCGGCCCGACCTCTTCAACGACTCTGAAGACCCCCAGCGGTTGGAGGAACCGGATCCCCCCGAGCCGATTCCGGCGCGCCCGCGAGTGGCCTTCCAGGGGGAGCCGGGGGCCTATTCCCATGAAGCGGCGTTGCGTTTCTTCGGGCCGGAGATCGAGCTGCTCCCCTGTCGCACGTTCGCCGATGTCGCACAGGCGGTGGAGGCCGGCCGGGCGGAGTTCGGGGTCCTGCCGGTGGAGAATTCCACCGCCGGATCGATCAACGCGGTCTACGACCTGTTGCTGGATCGGGATCTCCGGATCTGGGGGGAGGTGATCCTGCGGGTGCGGCATTGTCTCCTGGTGCCGCCCGGGACGACCCTTGCCGATGTCCGTGCGGTGCGTTCCCATCCCCAGGCGCTGGAACAATGCGCCCGCTTCATCGAGCGGCACGGATGGGAGGCGCTGGCCGCCCATGATACCGCCGGCAGCGCCCGGATGTTAGCGGAGCGCCCGGAGCCCGGGATCGCGGCCATCGCGGGCCGCCTGGCGGCGGAGCGCTATGGTCTGGCGATCCTCGTGGAAGGCATCGAGGACGATCCCGAGAACGCCACCCGCTTTTTCATCGTCAGCACCCGGGAGCCGCCCCGCGCGGAGCGGAACAAGACCTCCATCGTGTTCAGCACGCGACACGTCCCCGGCGCGCTGCATGCCTGCCTGGGGGAATTCGCCACACGGGGGATCAATCTCACCAAGCTGGAGTCCCGCCCCCGACGCGGTCGCCCCTGGGAATATGTCTTCTATGTGGATTTCGAGGGGCACTGGCAGGATCCGCCCTGCCGGGAGGCGCTTCTGGGGCTTCTCCAGCGGGCTTCCTTCGTGAAATTGCTGGGCTCTTATCCTGCGGCGGAAGGCAGGACACCGGCATCTGCAGAGGGAGGAGGGGAACAATGATTGTCGAATGCGCCGCCGATGCGGATCCCCGTAGCGTCCAGCGATTGGTGGACCACCTGCAATCCCGGGGCAAGCCGGTTCATTGGGTCCACGGACCGCAACCGGTGCTGGTCTGTCCGGATGAGCGCGACCTGGATCCCCGCGAGCTCCAGTCCTGGCCGGGGGTCCGGCGCGTGAT